>CAVAXR010000108.1:0-5505 GCA_963592375.1 Oribacterium sp.
GGCCTGTACGAAGCGGAACATGCGAACCGCACCCTTGTAATAGAGCTCCTCGGCGTCGGCCAGTGCCTTCTCCAGCGGCATCGGACCATCCACTGTGGTCATGATGGAGTTGATGCCGTGGGCATAAATCTTGTCATAGTCACGTCCCAGAGAGCCGCAGAGGGCGGTCACGGGTACATTGTGCTTCTTCGCACGGTCGCCGACACCCTGCATTACCTTGCCGAAGCAGCTCTGCCAGTCGGTGCGTCCCTCGCCGGTGATGCAGAGATCCACACCCTCCAGGCGCTGATCAAAATCAATGAGGTCAAGTACGGTTTCGATGCCCGACTTCATTTCCGCATGGAAGAAAACCTTCAGTGCGGCACCCAGTCCGCCGGCAGCGCCGGTTCCCTGCGTCTCGTCCGGGTTGATGCCGAATTCGCGGATGATCACGTCACGGTAGTTCTGCATGCCCTTCTCGAGGCGGTCCAGAATTTCCGGTGTGCCGCCCTTCTGCGCGCCGAAGGTATAGGTAGCGCCGTCCGGTCCGCAGAGCGGGTTGGTTACGTCGCACATAACCGTGATTTTCGCATTGGCAAGCTTCGGGTTCATGCCGGAAGCATCGATGTGGGCAACCTTCTCCAGATCCTCGCCCTTGCCGGTCAGCACATTGCCGTCGGCATCATAGAAGCGGACACCCAGTGCGGAGGCAAAGCCCATACCGCCGTCGTTTGTAGCGGAGCCGCCGATCGCAATGGCGATTTCGGTATAGCCGGCATCCAGAATGGCATTCAGCAGCTCACCGGTGCCGTAGGTTGTGGTGTTCAGCGGGTTCCGCAGCTCTGCCGGAACCATGGGAAGACCGGAGGCTGAAGCCATTTCCAGAATGGCCTCGCTGTCAGAGAGGCGTCCGTACTGCGCAACGACATCCTCCATCAGTGGTCCGTGAACGGGAACAGAAACAAATTCTCCCTTTCTGGCCTTCACAACTGCCTCTGTGGTGCCCTCGCCGCCGTCCGCAACGGGAACGCCGCTGGTCTCGCACGCGCCGAAAACCTCCTGTGCAGCCTTGCTCAGCAGGGTGATGGTCTGGTCACTGGACAGGGTTCCCTTAAAGGAATCCGATGCAAATAAAAGCTTCATGTTTGATCTCCTCCTGAAAAGGCGGACATTGCCGCCCCAAATATAGCAAAACAATTATAGCCATCATACCATAAATATGAATGAAAATGGATTCGATTTTCTAATATTGTAATTAGCACAGCCGTGTGTCAGCTGGCATTGTTTTTGAAATAGTCTGACAGCATTTCCTGAATCCGGCAGAAAAGCTCGGTGGCGGAGTGACGGCGGGAGCTGGCGCATTCCTGGGCCTGACGCCCGCAGAGAAGACAGCTTCGGTAGCGCGGGCGCGAGAGCTTTCGCCCGTCCGTGCCGATGATGTCAATGTCGAAGAGGCGTCCCAGCGGGTGACTTTCCTCAATCCGGCTCATGCATGCTTTCAGTGCAGCGGCATCTGCATCTACAGAAAGCATCAGCTCGTCGCCGGTTTTTACATGCGTTTCCCGGCTGGCTGTGATCTGCCAGCTGTTTTCGGAGAGTGCGCGGAGAATTTCAATCTTGCCGCAGTCGAAGGCACGGCGGATCAGACTGTTGGTTTTTACAGGACCGGGGATGTTCAGGCAAAAGGAAACCAGCGGCTGCTGATGCAGGCTGAGAAGCTCCTCCTGCAGCTGTACCCGGGTATCGCGGCAGAGCATCATATCCTGAATACTGACATTTTCCTGCGTGGCAGTGTTTGTATCCATTCTTTATTATATCCTTTCTGTTTTTCTGACTTGTGCTTTGGCGGAAACCAGGGAATACATTTCACGGATGCTGACGCCTGTCGGAGCTTTGAAACGATTGCCCCTGGTTCACAGGATACAATAGCATGGCACGGGGGCTGCCGCAAGGCAGGGAAGCCATCGCGGCCGGACTTTGCTTCTTAATTTGTTGTTTAGCGTCCTTCAACGCACCCGGTGTACAAAACCGGCAGCTCGAATGACAGCTCAGTCCAACTTGACTGTACGCGGAAAGGATTGAAATAAAATGAAATCAAAGATTTCAGCAAATGGAAATTCTCGAAATTGTACAAAAACACGTGCATTTTTGGCGGTTTTGCGTATGGTTCTTTCGTGAGAAAAGGAATAAGCTATGGGCACAGGTTGAGAACGACCTGAAGAAAAAAGTGAACTACCCGGAAAAAACCGGGACAAGCAAAGTTTTCATTTGCAGAAAGTGAGGATTTATATGAAGGTAGGATTTGTCGGACTTGGTATCATGGGTCGCCCGATGGCTAAGAACCTGGTAAAGGCTGGTCACGAGGTTACAGTTTTCGATTTCAACAAGGATGCAGTAGCTGATCTGGTATCCTGCGGCGCTAAGTCTGCAGAGTCAGGCAAGGAAGTTGCTGAGGCAGCTCCGGTTGTGATCACAATGGTTCCGAACTCTCCCAACGTTCGCGCAGCTGTATTCGGTGACAACGGTCTGGCACAGGGCATGAAGGCCGGTGAGTCTGTTCTCATCGATATGTCTTCCATCGATCCGGTTGAGTCCAAGAAGATCGCTGCTGATCTTGAGAAGATCGGCGTTGACATGCTGGATGCTCCGGTTTCCGGCGGCGAGCCCAAGGCTATCGACGGCACCATTTCTGTAATGGTCGGCGGCAAGAAGGAGACCTTCGATGCTTACTATGATCTGCTGATGGCTATGGCTGGTTCTGTAGTATACGTTGGACCGATCGGTTCCGGAAACGTTGCTAAGCTGGCTAACCAGATGGTAGTTGCTGCCAACATCGGTATTGTTGCAGAGGCTCTTACATTTGCTAAGAAGGCCGGCACAGATCCTGAGCTGGTTTACCAGGCAATCAGAGGCGGTCTGGCTGGTTCCACTGTTATGGACGCTAAGGCTCCGATGATGCTTTCCGGAAACTACAAGCCGGGCTTCAGAATTGACCTTCACATCAAGGATCTGACAAATGCTCTGAACGCTGCACATTCCATCAACATGCCGGTTCCGATGACCGCACACATGATGGAGGTTATGCAGGAGCTGAAGAACCACGACGAGGGTTCCTGCGATCACGATGATATCGTTAAGTACTATGAGAGAATGACCGGCGTTTCTATTGTAAAGGATCAGAAGTAATGAATACAGATTTTATCAAGGGCGTTGTAGTTCCTATCATTACAGTCATCGATGAGAATGAGAAGATCGATGAGGCTGGCATGCGCAAGCAGGTTGATTTCGTGATCAACGGCGGCATGCAGGGTATCCTGGCTTTCGGCTCCAACGGTGAGTTCTACCAGATTGAAGAGGATGAGATGGAGAGAGGTCTCCGGATCATGGTTGACCAGGCTGCCGGCCGGGTACCGGTTTACTTCGGTATCGGTGCCATCAATACCAAGAAGTGTGTACGCCTTGCCAAGATGGCAGTGGCAAACGGAGCAGCCTGCGTTTCTATCCTGCAGCCGATGTTCCTGAAGCCGACCAGCGAGGAGCTGTATCTCCACTTCAAGACGATTGCAGATGCTATTCCGGAGACACCGGTGCTTCTGTACAACAACCCGGGTCGTGTGGGCTACGGCATTTCCGCTGATATGGTGGACAGACTGGCACACGAGGTTCCGAACATTGTTGGTATGAAGGATACCTCCGGTGACATTACCCTCACCGAGGAGTGTGTAAGAAGAAACCGCGACGTAAACTTCAAGGTTTTCGGCGGCAAGGATACACTGCTGTATGCTTCCCTCTGCGTTGGTGCAGTCGGCGGCGTATGCACAGCCGGCAACTTCATGCCGGAGCTGATCGGTGACGTTTACCAGAAGTTCGTAGCCGGTGATCTTCAGGGCTCCCTGGAGGCTCAGTTCAAGCTGAATCCGGTAAGACTTTCCATGGATGGTGCTTCCTTCCCGGTTGCTGCCAAGGATATGGCTAACCTGCGCGGACAGAATGTCGGCGAGCCGTACCTGCCGAACCTTTCCACGAAGGAGGGCCCGGTTCTGGATAAGATCAAGAATGCAATGCAGACTGCAGGTCTTATCTGATTGCGTATTACGTTGTAACTGCGCGGCATTTCGGTGCCGCGTGTTTACATAGGTCTATCTGCTGTATAGACTGACATCCCCCTTGTCCCTGTTCCTACAGGGTGCATGAAAAGGGAGGGAGTGAAGAAGAGGTCAGGCTTCTTTGCTTCCTCCTTTTTTTGCGGCAAGACATCTGCTTTTATGGCTGACAAATGACTTTGGGGCTTGCGCACATTTGCATTAAGGATTACACTGAGAATGCTGACACAAGTTGGCATTATAAGAAATTATGAAATATGGAATACTGAATACAGGGAAAATTCGGGGAAATAAATGACAAAGGGGATTAAAAAAATTTTTAATATAGCAGCGGTTTTGTGTGCCCTTACAGCAGTCCTTTTCTTTGCGCATGTTATTCGTGTGACGGGTTCCGGTGCCGCCGGATATACGGAGACGGAGAAGAGAATCCTGGCGGAGACGGCAGTGAAGCTGGATGAAAACTGGACTGTGAGATATGAGGATGGAAGCACGGAAACGGCCGCATTTCCATGCATACTGGAGGCACCGGCGGGACAGGCCGTTACCCTTATTCATGATGCTGCGCCGCTTGCCGGAAAAGCGATTCAGTTTAATCTTCGATTCTACGGCATGCGGGTTTATCTGGATGATGAACTTCTCTGCAGTACGAATGTTTCTTCACTGGCCGGGCAGTTTCGATACGCCGGGCTGCAGCTTGTTAAGCTTCCGGATGCTGCGGGACAGGAGCTTAAGATTGTTCTCGACGGCTCTGACAGCGGAAGCTATGATATACGCAGCATTCAGCTGGGTGACTACGGTGATCTGAGAAGTGAGATTTTCCTTTCAGAGCTGCCGGTACTGATCACCCTTGTGATTATGAGCGGCATTTGCCTTTCGCTTGCCGCAGTGTCCCTTGTCCTGTTCCTTCAAAAGAAAATGGATATCCGGATTCTGAATCTGGTGATTCTTCTTCTGTTCGCGGTGATCTGGGGCCTGACGGATTCCTATCTGCCGAACGCCTTCGGGATCTCCATGGAAGCAGCCGGCTTTCTTAACTATGCATCGGTGCTGGCACTGCCGATTCCGGCGGGGGCATTTGTCTTTAATACGGTAGAGAAGAACAAAAGAGCCATATGCATGCTGAATGCCGTACTGATCTGCGGACTTGCGCTGCAGCTTGTCCTGAGCAGCCTTGGCGTGCTGCAGCTGAATCGAACCTGGCGTTATCAGTATGTTTTTGAAATCTTACTCGTGGTTGTCGGTCTGGACTCCACACGCGCCCTGTACAGAAGCAGGAGGTCTCTTGAAATACTGCTTGCTTATGCAGGCATTGCTTATCTTGCGGTGTTTTCTGTCCTCACGCTGCTGCTGCATGCGTTTGGCCCGGACTTTTGGTATCGCTATGCCCTGCTGATTGGAATTCTCGGCTTTGATCTCCTTCTTT
>CAVAXR010000109.1:0-1585 GCA_963592375.1 Oribacterium sp.
GGGTATTTCTCCCACGGGATCGTTTTCCCGGCTACCAGCTCTGCCAGCGCGTAGGGGTTGATGGCTCCGGTCTTGTACTCGCTGCTCATAAAAGTCATCTCCTCTCCGTGTGAAAGGCTTCTGCCTTGCGCCATATGCTTTTGCATGTGACTGGTTTTGCGTGTGATTGATTTTGCGGGCTTCGCCGCCTCCTATTGCCCGTTTTGCCGCAGGACCTCCGCCGTTTCCTCAATCCACGCCCTTGCCTGCCGGGGCGTGAGGTCGCCGATGAAGTAGCCGTCGATGAGCTTCAGCTCCACCGCCTTCTCCAGCGCGGGCAGCTTCTCCGGATGCCCCTCCTCGCAGAGGAGGTAGACCCGGCACGCCGGCCGCCTTCGCTTGACCTCGATGGCGATGTCGCAGCGGGCGGAGACATCCCTGGCGTCCTCCGCCTTCGGGGAGAAGTCCGTCTCCAGCAGCAGAAGATCCGCCTGCTCGGTTTCGCACTGCCATACCACATCGTCGGAATCGTCCGAGAGAATGGCGATGGGCCGGCAGCCGCCCAGGTCCCTCAGCCAGTCCGCCGCCCGGCGGGTCATGGCGGTTGTGGTGAAGCAGGCCGCCGCTCTGGGCAGCGGCCCTTCGGCGGGTGCGTCCCGCCTCCGAAAGAGGCTCATACCGCCGCCTCCCGTCTTTGGGAAGTCCTTTTCGGCAGACGCCTGCCGCACTCCGGACAGTACACCGCGATGTCTGTGACGGCGATGCCGCAGTCCGGGCAGCAGCGGTGGCGGGAGCGGTAGAAGTCGTAGAGTGTCTTCTCCGGCAGCGCCCCGCCGCAGTCGGCGCAGCGGGTGTCCCGCGCACGGTTGGCTCTGCCGCAGTCCGGACAGATCTTCATCAGACGCATGGTCTCCGGCCCGAAGCCGTATTCCAGCATCTGCACCCGGCGGGACGCCCGCCTTGTCCGCAGGTCATAGTCCGTCATGGGTCCGTCACCTCCTGTTCCTCTGTGCCGCCCACCTGCAGCCTTGCCCCGCAGGCGGGGCAGAAGCTGGCGGCAAGGCCGGTGAGCTTCGCGCCGCAGCGGTGGCAGAAGTTGGGCCATTCCTCCTCCCACGGCGCGCAGTCCAGACAGCGGTCCGCATTGACGTTGAACATGGCGGAGGATACATACTTCCCGCATCCCGGACAGCAGTTAAACGACAGCTTGCCCTCCGTCTCCCATGCGATCTCCAGGGCCTGCTCCTCCGTGTCCGCCCGGATGGGCTTCGTCACGCAGCACAGTTCCCCGGAGATGTCGCAGTAGAAGCGGAAGCTCCGGCCGCCGCCGGAATCCGTGATGACCCGGTAGGCCGCTGTCTTCCTTGTCTGCTCCATCTGTTTGCCTCCTTTCCGTCTTTTTGTCTTTTTCTTCCTTGTAAAGAAGCACGTGGGTATGCTATAATGGGAGGACTAAAGAGGCGGCCGCTCCGCCGTATATCGGCATCGAGCGGTCTTTAGGTTGGAGCTTCGCTCCAACCTAAAGGGGTACCCCTTTAACGATCCTCTGTTCACTTGACGGTCGCCGGCGCGGTGCGTCCGGCTCCGTTTGGCTTCTATATAGCAT
>CAVAXR010000109.1:1595-5448 GCA_963592375.1 Oribacterium sp.
ATATAGCATGGATCGCCTCTTTTGTACACCCTAATTTCTCCGAATTAGGGTCCGAAACGCAAAATTTTCTCTGAAAATCCCGAAAATCATCGCTGATTTTCGAACGGGTGTTCTGCCTGGAGGTTGTTTCCATGAAAAAACGGATTTTTTCTGTGGTGCTGCTGACAGCGCTGCTTTTCGCCCTCTCCGGCTGCGGGGAGAAGACTCTGCTGGATCAAAACGAGCCGGTCACCCTGTCCTTCTGGCATGTCTACGGAGAGCAGGCAGGCTCGCCCATGGATCTTCTGGTGCGGGAGTTCAATACCACCGTAGGCGCGGAGCGGGGCGTGCAGGTGCAGGTGACGAACCGGAGCAGTGCCTCCGAGATCGGCGGCTTCCTGCTGGCGGCGCAGGCGGGCGGGAAGGACACGCCGGAGATGCCGGACCTCTTTACCTGCCACATCTCCGACGCCATCGCACTGGGGACGGAGAACCTTGTGGACTGGAACGGGCAGTTTACAGAGGACGAGCTTTCCGACTTCGTCCCCGGCTTCCTTGCGGACGGGGAGACGGAGGACGGGAAACTGCTGGTGTTCCCCGTGTCCAAATCCACACAGCTGCTCATGTGCAACGGCAGCGGCTTTGCCCGCTTCTCCGCCGATACCGGCGTCACCTATGACGACCTTGCCACCTGGGAGGGCTTCTATGACGCCGCCGGGGAGTTCTATGACTGGTCCGGCAGCGCCTTCTGCGCCATGGATTATCCCATCCGTGCCGTGGAACTCAACGCACTGGAGCACGGCGCGGAGGACTTCTACACGGAGGACGGCTGGTACGACACGGAAAACGCGGTTTTCCGAGAGAGCTGGATGCAGTTTGCCCGCGCTCTCGTGCAGGGGCACATTGTGGTGTCCGACCTCTACTCCAACACCCAGGTCATGACCGGAGATGTGCTGTGCGGTCTTGGCTCCTCCGCAGCCATTCTCTATTATAATGATACCGTCACCTACCGGGACGGGACGCAGGAACCCATGGACCTGCATGCAGTGCCCCTGCCCAGGACGGAGGGCGCAGACGCCCTGATGCCGCAGGCAGGCGTGGGGCTTTGCGCCTGCAAGACCACCGGGCAGAAGGCGGAGGCCGCCGCACTGTTCGTCCGCTGGCTGACGGAAAGTGAGCGGAATCTGGAGTTCGTGACCTCCACCGGCTATATGCCGGTGCGAAACGGGGCGTTCGAGAGCATTGGCGATATGAGATTTGCCGATCCGGGCTACACCAGCCTCTATGCCGCCCTCAAGACCATGCAGGAGTCCTATACGCCGGTGTCCGAGCCACGCTTCACCGGCTACTACGGTAAGGTCAGCGCCCTCTATGACGGGCTGCGGCAGATGCAGAAAGAGCTGCCGGAGCGTGCCGCCGCAGGCGGGGATGTGGAGACGCTGGCGGAGGAGACCTGGGCGCTGCTGTGCTCCATCGCCTGAAAACACCGCACGGACAAAGGAGGGGAGTTCCCTGTCCCGCTTTACGCTTTCCAAACTGAAACAGGCCCGCCCCTCACTGCGCCGGCGGCTGCTTGCCTACATGGGTGCGCTGGCGGCACTGCTGCTGGTGGTGCTGTTTGGCGCCCTGCTTCTGCTGGGGCAGCTCAAAAGCCCGCGGGAGGAGACGGAAAAAGCACTGAACTTCCGGCTGGAAGCCTTCCGTTCGGATATGACCGCTCTGTGGCGGAATGTCTCCGCCATGGGGGTGCATCTCTCCGAGGACATGACCGCCATCCTCGAGGAGCAGGCGCCGGAGCTTTCCGCCCTCAACGGGAATGCGGATGCCGCAGAAGCTCTGCAGGAGGCCATGCTGGAGCCGCTGTGCCAGTATGTGCGGCAGGCGGACTGCTCCGGCGCGTTTGTGCTGCTCAACGCCTCGATCCATGAGGGCGGCGAGTCCCACAGCGGTCTCTATGTCCAGCGCGGCAACGCCGAACATACCACGAGTTCGCTGCTGCTCTATCGCGGCATGGCGGATACCGGGCGGCGGCACTCGGTGATGCCCCACCGGAAGTGGGCGCAGGAATTTGACCTGTCGGAGTTTCCCGGCTTTGCCGAGCATCTGGGGACGGCTTCCGCTCCCATCGAGCGCGGCTGCCGCACCACGGAGCTCATCACCCTGCCCGGCACCACGGAGCGGGCGATCCTGCTGACCGTACCCATGGTCGGCTCGGACGGCACGGTGTACGGTCTGTGCGGCTTTGCCGTCAACCAGAGCTATTTTTCGGCGCATCACGCCCAGCCCTCCGGCGTCAGCAGCCTTGTGTGCGTCCTGGCGGACGCTGCGGAAGGGCTGGACATCCGTCAGAGCCTTCTGACCTATCCCGCAGGGGGCTTCTGCTTCGTGCCGGACGAGCTTCTGGCGGAAAGCGGACTGCATGGACAGCTGCGCAGCTTTACCGGCACGAGCCTCTCCTTTGTGGGACTTTCGGAGCCGTTCACGGCGGCGGACGGCGACAGCGAGCCTCATGTTCTGAGCGTGCTGATCCCCAAAAGCGACTATGACCGGACTCTGGTGAAAAGCCGGCTTATGGTCGCGGCGGTGCTGATGCTGCTGGTGTTTTTCGCCGTGGTCTGCTGCCTGTATTACACCCGCCGCTATCTGCGTCCCGTCCTGCGGGATCTTGACCGGCTGAGCGGAGAGAGCAGGGGCAGACAGATCACATTCGAGGAACTGCTGCCCATCTCCAGAAATATCCGATCCCATGAGGAGGCTGTGACGGTTCTGAGAACGGAACGGCAGGTCGCACAGGACAGGGCGGAACAGTTTCTGAGTGAGAAGCAGGATCTGCAGGAGCAAATGGCGACGGTGAAAGCCGATGCGGAGAAGATGGCGCAGAAGCGGAAGGGCGAGATCGATCCGGAGGAGTACCGGCTCTTTCTCACCGCCTACCGGAAGCTGAACGCCGATGAGCGCGTCATCATAAATGACATGGTCGATGGGGTCAGTGTTCAGGCCATGGCGGAGCGGTTGGGGAAACGGCCCAGCACGATCTACTCCTATCGCAGAGATATTTACGCACGGGTCGGCATTCTCGGTTCGGATAAGCTGCGTCAGCTCCGTGTTCTCGTCACGCTCATGCGGATGGAGCAGGAGGAAGCGGAAACGCAGAAAGAATCGTGACGGCAACAGCAGCGGCACATCTCTTCGAGGAGAGATGTGCCGCCTTATACTTTTTCGCTCTCCGCTTCTGCTCCTATCCCTTGTTCTTTCTCTGTATTAAATCTCCGATAGAGTGAGTCCTTCTGGGTGGTCCATCATGAACCTCCCCTGGGTCCAGCAAACAGGCGCAGTCCTCCCTTGGTGAACCGCTCTTTTCTGCGGCCCTACTGCACGGAATACAGGTTGGATGTGCTGCTGCCGTTGTCACGATAGCGCAGGATCTTTTGCAGATACCCGTGCTGCTCCAGATCATTCAATGCCCGCTTGACCGTGGAGCGGGACAAGCGCATGTCGGATGCAATGGTTTTAATTCCCGGCCAGCATTTACCCTCACTGTCTGCGCGGTCACGCAGATACATATAAACCGCCCTCGCTCTGGAGGGCAGCTCGGTGTCGGCATAAATCGTTCCAAAGTAACTCATAGATATGACCATTCCTTTCCGCTGCGCTACAAGGCACCAAATGAAAATGAAACGCAGGTGCCTCTGACGCAGCAAGTTAAAATCTGTTAGAATATGCTTGAGGGAGCAGACACACTACACAGCATGTGGAGGTGAGTAAGCTCAGCCTTGTGTTGGACTGAATAGATATGTGTGCCGGATGCTCTTTCAAGCACCAATAAATAGGGCTTAGAACCCTGTAACCTTATCTTTGGAGAGACGGACTACTT
>CAVAXR010000110.1:0-5430 GCA_963592375.1 Oribacterium sp.
TGTCGGAGCTCGCTCTTGCCAGTGTAACCCTGAATGCGGTCAATCCGATGACTGCATATTTTCGCAGGAATGCGCCGGAAATGGAGATCCGGAATTATCTGGACAGCTATCTGCTGGAAAAAATCAAAAAAGAAGGTGGAATCAATGATGATTCCATGCGGAGAATGTTTCATTTGCTTTCCACGGCCTGCACAGACGGCGCGGATGCTGTGATGCTGACCTGTACCGTTTTTTCGCCCTATGCGGAGCACTTTTCAAAGCTCCTGTCAAAGCCGGTGATCTGTCCGGATAAGGCCATGCTGACAGAGGCCGCTGCGTGTCCCGGAAGAACGGCGATCCTCTGCACCTTCAGCGGCACCGTGGAAACCACAAAAAAGATGTACTTCAGCTGCCGGAAGGCGCTGGGACTTTCTGAGGAGGTGGATATGGTGGTGCTGCCGGAGGCATATGATGCCATGCAGAGAGGGGATGCGGAAACGCATGACCGGCTGATACGGGAAAAGGTGAGAGAACTCGACGCAAGCTATGATCAGCTGGTGCTGGCACAGATTTCCATGGCACGGGCGGCAGAGGGGCTTCAGACTGAGCATGCGGCCGTTTATACCAGTCCGAAGACCGCCTTTGAAGCAGTGCAGAAGGTCATGTCATAAATGACATGAGCTGTATGACAAAGCAGGCATTTCCCCAAAATGTATTTCTGCGCTAGGATGAATACATCAAAAAGAGGTGCACGGGATGCACGGGAAAGGGGAAAACATTATGGTTTACAAAATTGGATTGCTTTACGGAGATGGTATCGGACCGGAGATCACAAAGGCCACAGAGGTGATCATGAGAGCAGCGGTTGCAAAGGCCGGCGTTGAGGCGGAGTTCCCGGTTTATCCGATGGGCTGGGAAGGCATTGAAAAATACGGCGATCCGGTACCGGAGATCACAAAAGAGGGATTGAAGACGGTACATGGCTGGATCTTTGCGCCGCATGATTCTGCTGCCTATCCGGAGGAGCATTTCCGGAAGACCAATCCCAGCGGAACGATGCGTCATTACTTTGACCTCTACTCGAACATGCGTCCGGCACGTTCCTATCCCGGCGTAAAGAGCAGAGTCGGTGAGGCGGATGTCATTGTATTCCGTGAGAACAGTGAGGGCTCACTTCCGGACCGGAATATGTACGTAGGACTCGGCGAATTCATGCCGACTCCGGATATGGCAATGTCCATTAATGTATGCACCAGACAGGCAACCGAGCGTCTGGCACATGAGGCCTTCAAGCAGGCCATGAAGCGCCGCAAGAAGCTGACCATCGTTCACAAGGCAAATGTCATCAAGCTCCCCGGCGAGCTGTTCCGTTCCACCATCAAGGAGATCGGCGCCAAGTATTATCCGGAGGTAGAGATCGATGACTACCATATCGATGCCATGACAGCACATATGGTGAAGCGTCTGAAGGATTTTGATGTTATCATTACCACCAATCTCTTCGGTGACATTATTTCAGATCTGGCCGGTGAGCTGACCGGAAGTCTGGGCCTCGGACCGGCCATCAACACCAACGATCATCAGTGTATGGCACAGGCCGCCCATGGCTCTGCTCCGGATATTGCCGGCAGAAACATCGCAAATCCGGTAGGTATCATGCTTTCTGCCGTGATGATGTTCGAGTGGCTGGCTGATCGTTATCAGGACGAAAAGCTGCAGAGGGTCGCTGATCTCATGCAGGACGGCGTGCTGAAGACCATGGAGGAGGGCTATGTGACACCGGATCTCGGCGGAAATGCTTCCACCTCCAGCTTTGCAGAGGCTATTGCCGCAAAGATCGAAAAGGCGTAAAATAAATAAAAGAGCGATCGGGAAAGGGGGAGGCATCAGGTCTCTCCCTTTTTTGTCGGAATGTACGGGATAAGCTGCATTCCGGCGGACAAAAGGAAAGGATTTGCCAATGAATAAGCTGAAACAGGAGATTATTGAAACCGGAAGTTGGATTATGAAGAAGCAGCTCACCTGGGGCACTTCCGGAAATATCAGTGCCCGAGACGGCGAGCATGTATACATTACTGCCAGCGGCACGGTGATGGGAAATTTGCAGGAGGAGGACATCATTGTCTGCGACCTGAACGGAACGATTCTGGAGGGAGATAAAAAACCATCAAAGGAAACACAGATGCATCTGGAGGTTTACCGCAAACGTCCGGAAGTGAAGGCCGTGGTGCATACTTCTCCCTTCTATTCCACCTTCTGCGCCTGCATGAAGCTGCCGGTCAAAACGAATCTCTTCATTGAGTCCATGTATTATACCGAAAATCTGCAGCGCATTCCCTATTTTCATGCCGGCAGTCAGGCACTGGCACAGGCGGTCAGTGAGGTCTGTCAGAAGAGCCATGTAATCTTGATGGAGCATCACGGCATCCTTGTCTATGATACGAAGCTTTCGGAGTGCCGCACCGGTCTCGAGGTATGCGAAAATGTATGCAAGATGAACATTTTGGCGGGCTGCGGAAACCTTCCTCTGGAGGAAGTGGCACCGGAGACGGTGACAGATTTTCTGGAGGGCGGTTATTTTAAGAAGAGGAGAACATAAAATGGGACAGATTCATTTTGGTGTTGTGGCGGACGATTTCACCGGGGCATCAGATGCCGCATCCTTTCTGGTGGCAGCCGGGGTGCCGACGGTGCTTCTGAACGGATGCCCGAAGACATTTCCCAAACTGACAGAGGATGTGCAGGCCGTGGTGATCGCGCTGAAAAGCCGTACAGAGCCGGCGGCGCAGGCCGTGGAAGAGAGTCTGCAGGCCTTCCGCGCACTGAAGGAAATGGGAGCTCGGCAGCTGTACTTTAAGTATTGCTCAACCTTTGATTCGACGGAGGACGGAAACATCGGGCCGGTGGCGGATGCGGTGCTTCGGGAATGGCAGATTCCCTACACGCTGCTTTGTCCGGCGCTTCCGGTGAACGGCCGCTGCGTGCTGGACGGCATCCTCTATGTGAACGGGGTGCCGCTTTCGGAAAGTCCCATGCGGAATCATCCGCTGACGCCTATGCGCGAATCCTCACTGGTGAAGCTGATGGAAATGCAGTCGTGCTATCAGGCCGCGGTGATATCGAGGGAAGGGATTTGCGCGGATTTGCCTGCGGGGAATCCGGCGCTTCGATATTTCATTCCGGACTATGAAAATGAAGCGGATGCGGATGCCATTGCCGCACAGTTCGGAGATCTGCCGTTTCTTACCGGCGGTTCGGGTCTCCTGGGCGCGCTGGGACGTCGTTTTGTGAAATGTCGTCGGGCTGAGGAGCCGGGCACAAGCGAACAGTCGGCTTCCGCGGAAGAAGGTGCAGAGAGAGAGACAGCGGCCCGGGAAGCAGAAACGGCAGAAGACAGGCCTGCACTTGTGCTGGCGGGCAGCTGCTCTGCCATGACGCTTCGGCAGATTGCAGACTTCACCGGCCGCGGCGCTTCGGCATATCGTTTGCTGCCGGAGCAGCTTTTGGACGGAAGACAGAATGCAGAAAAGACCTTTGAATGGGTGCAGGCAAAGCTGCAGAGATGTCTTGTTTACAGCTCGGCAGAGCCGGCTGACCTTGAAAAGAGCCAGCAGCTCGGAAAAGAGAGAGTGGCAGCGAAAATCGAGGAAACGCTGGCGGGGCTTGCGGTACTCGCCCGGGATGCCGGCTATACCCGTATCATTGTGGCCGGCGGCGAGACCTCCGGCGCAGTGACCCGCGCCCTTGGCTATCAGGCATTCCGAATCGGCGAAAGCGTTGCACCCGGCGTGCCGATCATGACACCGCTCGAGAATCCGTCCCTGCAGCTGGTATTGAAGTCCGGAAACTTCGGTCAGCCGGATTTCTTCACAAGGGCAGTGGAGATGCTGAACGGTCATATTTTCTGATGACATATAAGATACATACAAATCGGCGGCGCCCTTCATTCCTGAAGGCGCCGCCGATTTGTCATTCAGCCGGATTTTTTGGTTCCGGCGAATGCTCTTTTATTGACTTTTCTTCTGCAGATTCTCCTGTGCCACGGAGAGCATCAGCTTGATGCGGTTCAGCTGGTTTACCTCGGAGGCACCGGCGTCGTAGTCCACCGCGATGATATTTGCATCGGGATGCTGACGCTTCAGCTCCTTGATGACACCCTTGCCGACGATGTGGTTCGGGAGACAGCCGAAGGGCTGCGTGCAGACGATGTTGTCCACACCCTCTGTGAGGAGCTCCAGCATTTCCCCGGTCAGGAACCAGCCCTCGCCGGTCTGGTTGCCGAGAGAGACATAGCTCTTCGCCATCTCGGCGAGCTCCTGAATCTTGCCGGGTGCAGTGAAGCGCTTCGACTGCAGGAACTCCTGACGGGCGGTCTTTCGGAAGAACTCCAGCAGCTTAATGCCTGCGTTGCAGAGTGTCTTGCCCTTCCAGCCGGCACCGAGGTTTTCATACTTGTAGTTCTGATTATAGAAGCAGTAGAGCAGGAAATCCATGAGATCCGGCATCACGGCCTCGGCACCCTCATGCTCCAGCAGCTCCACGATGTGGTTGTTGGCAAGGGGCGAGAACTTCACCAGAATCTCACCGACAATGCCGACCTTCGGCTTCCGGAGACCCTCCTGAAGCGGCAGCGTATCAAAATCATGAATAATGCCGCGGACAATGCGGGCGAACTCCTGCATGTCGGCCTTTTTCTTTGTTACTGCGGCAATGCAGACCTTCTTCCACTTCTCATGCAGCGCGTCAGCGGAGCCGGGCACCAGCTCGTAGGGGCGGGTGGCATAGAGCACACGCATGAACACGTCGCCGTAAACCACTGCCTGCAGGGCCTTCGTCAGGAGCGGGAGACTCAGGCTGAAGCCGGGGGTCTTCTCCATGCCGTTCGCATTGAGGGAAATGACGGGGATCTGCCCCATGCCGGCCTTCTCCAGTGCCCGGCGGATGAAGCCGATGTAGTTCGAGGCACGGCAGCCGCCGCCGGTCTGGGACATGATGACCGCCGTATGGTCGAGGTCGAACTGACCGGACTGCAGGGCATCCATGATCTGTCCCACCACGATGATGGACGGGTAGCAGGCATCGTTGTTTACATACTTGAGACCCGTATCAATGGCGGTGCGGTTCGCGTTCTCCAGCACGACGATGTGATAGCCGTTGGCGCGGATGGCGGGCTCGATCAGCTCGAAGTGGATCGGCGACATCTGCGGACAGAGAATGGTATACTGCTCCTTCTTCATTTCCTTTGTGAAGAGCTTGCGCTCGTAGCTTGCCGGGCGGAGTGTCCGCTGATAATGCTTTTCCTCCCGCACACGGATTGCGGCGAGCAGGGAACGCACGCGGATGCGGGCAGCACCCAGATTGTTCACCTCATCGATCTTCAGCACCGTATAGATTTTATCGGAGCCGGCCAGAATGTCTCTCGCCTGGTCTACGGTCACGGCATCCAGACCG
>CAVAXR010000111.1:0-5379 GCA_963592375.1 Oribacterium sp.
AAACAGCAGCGTCATACGTCATCCGCCGGGTACTTCCGGCTGTCTGCACCAGTGTGTACTCATAGATGCCCGGCTCCGCATAATCAATGGAGCCGAAGGAAACTTCTGCGCTTCGCTTGCTGCTGTTCAGCGTATCCGTGCGGTAGGATTTCGTCCCATCCTGTGCCCCCGCCGGCATTGGCGCACCGTCCCGGCTTGTCAGCACCAGCTCGAAGGTCTCATCTGAAAAGTCCGCTCCTGTCACAGAAACAACCGCCTTCAGTTTATTAAAGTCCAGCGGCTCCGCCGCCATCGCGCCAAAGCTCATCAGCACACACATCATGAGCATCCCTATGACGCTCATTATTCTCCCCCGAAGCTTCATCCTGCCCCTCCTTACTCTGCCGCGCCGAAAGCCGCCCTTTCACGATCCACACCGGCTCCGGCCGCTTCCGCGTATCTCTCCGCTGCCCATACTCTTTTTTATCCATCGGCCGCAGCGCCCGTTTACGCGCACCACGCCGCCAATTCTTTCGTCTTTGCTTATAATTGTAGCCGCACTTTGCGCATTTGTCCAGTGTTTTTATGTTTTATAAAATGGGGGCAATCAATAAAAAAGAAGGAGAGCGCTCTGCTCCCCTTCTTTTTCATTTCTAATTTTTTACTTTCCGAAGCCGCTAATTACCTCGTCGTTCAACAGGTACTCCCATGTGCTGTCGGTGATCTTCACATCCAGGCTGTTGTCGCTGTCCCGGTAGATCACGCCGGACATCGGGTTCCCGCTGGGATCCTCGACCTCGAAGTACATCTTGTGATCCTCGAAGGTACCGATGCCGTTCTCCAGACTGCAAAGTCTCACAATGCTGATGTCAATGCTGAAGGTGCCGTCGCTGTTTTCTGCGATGCTGAGCTCGCTGCCGTCATAGCTGCTCGTGTGCGTTCCCAGAAAATAGCTGTCCAGCTCATTTCTCCGGTCCGCTTCCGCATCATCCGTGGCCTCACCCTGAAGTGGTGCAAAAATGCTCTCCGCAAAAGCCTGAATGTCCATGCCGTTCAGCTCCTTTGCGCTGGCAGACAGAGAATAGGTCACGCCGGTCACTGCGTCATACCAGTTCACAAGCTGTACATTCTCCGGATCCTCCAGACCGCCAAAGGCATAATACATCGCCTTTCTGTCGGAAACTGTGCCTTCCTCTTCACTGTCCCAGGTATAGTTCATACCGGAAATGTCGGTGAGCTCGTCCGCAGACTGCATCCGATACACCCAATCGGCGCCGTCCAGCCTGTAGCTCATCTGCGCCAGCTTGTCCTCCGCCATATAGGAGTAAGAAACCGCTTCGGCACCCTCCGGCGCCTGCATCTCAAAGCCGGTGGCCTCCGCCACGCCCGCCGCATCAGATTCTGTCCAAGGGTTCGCCAGCTGCGCCGCTGCCGTTTCCGCCTCTGATGCCGCTGCCGTTGCGGCTTCCTCTGTGGCCGCTTCCGTTGTGATCTCTGCGTCCGCTGCAGTCTCTGCTGCAGTGGTCTCCTTCGCAGCGGGCGCGCCGCAAGCCGTTGCCGTCACGACACAAAGCGCCGCTGCTGCCAGCAAAAATCTTTTTTTCATAATCTCTCCTCTTGTATTTCGTTTAATTTTCGCGATCAAAGTTTTGCTTTTTCGCGCTGTCAGTATAACCGAAATCCAACTGAAATGCAATGCGCGACTACATTATCCTCCCCTGCTTCTGTCGTCACTGCTCTGTCTTCTCTTCGCTAACTCCGGCGTCCCTGCCCGGAATTGAAATGCCGTCGACTCTGATGTTTCGGTCGGTCTTCGCCTCGATGCTGTTGGCCTTCACGATGTCCCGCATGTCAATGCCGGTGGCCTCCCGGATGGTCTCGAAGGTCTGCGCCATGAGAACCGGCACATTGTTGCTGATACCGGAAACCCCGGAGGCATCCCCGCCGATGATGGAAACCTTATCAATGGACTTCAGCGGCTCGGCCACGCTCTTCGCAACATCCGGCAGCACCTTAATGAGCATCTCTGCCATGGCTGCGCTGTTGTAGAGCTTGTAGGCCTCCGCCTTCTGCTTCATGGCATCGGCTTCCGCAAGTCCCTTCTGGCGAATGGCTTCGGCCTCGGCCTCACCCACCATACGGATACCCTCGGCCTCCTGCTGCTTCTTGTACTTTTCCGCCTCAGCAGCCTTCTCTGCCTCGTACTTCTTCGCCTCTGCATCCTTCTGCCGTCTGTAGAGATCCGCATCCGCCTGCTTCCGCACCTCGGCATCCAGCTTCTGCTGCTGCACCTCGGCTTCCTTCGCCGCGAGATCTACCATCTTGGTCTGCCTTGCAATCTCTGCATCCGCCTCAGCCTCCCGTATCTCCTTGGCGCGCAGGTTGGTCTGCACCTGCCCGGCAGCATTGGCATCCGCATTGGCCTTGTCTGCCTCTGCCTTCAGTCTCGCCTGCTCCAGTGCCAGCTCATTGTTGCGTCTCGCAATAGCTGTCTGGGATTCGATTCGTTTTTCGTTCGCCAGCATTTCCGCATCGGCCTTCGCGCAGGCAATGTCTCTCGCCGCCTCCGCCTTCGCGATCTCGGCCTTCTTCTTGACGATCTCCTCCTGCTGCACGCCGATGGCTTCAATGACGCCGTGGTTATGGCCCTGCTGATCCTCTGCGTCCTTGATGTCCTGCAGATTGAAGGTCACCACCTCGAGGCCCATCTTGGCAAGGTCCGGACGGGCATTGTCCAGCACGCTGATGGCCATCTGCTTCCGGTTCGTGAGAATGTCCTCCACGGTCATTTCCGACACGATCTCCCGAAGGTTGCCCTGAAGCACGTCATTGATCTTTCCGTCGATGGCCTTTTCGTCCATGCCGAGGAAGTTGCTGATGGCGGACTGCTGACGGTTTTTAATGTAGTCTTTTGCGTTGGTGAAGCCGGCTGCCTCCCATTCCTCCTTCGTGACAGTTGAGTTCTCTGAAAAAACCTGCACGGTCACCACGGAATCCAGCCAGAGTGAAACACCTTCTTTGGTCTTCACGCCTGTGGTGGGCGTCTTCACATCGATCTTGAGAAGCCGCATATTGAGGCGGTCGGCCCGCTGGATCACCGGGAGCACAAACACGCCCTTGCCGGATACTACCTTCGGCCGGGACAGCCCGAAGCCGGTCACAACGATGGCCTGGGTGGGCGGCGCCTTCTTATAGAAAAGGAAGGCGAAAATTGCGAAAAGAATCGCAAGAAGCAGGATAAGGGGAATAATCATAATCTGATACGTCCTTTCTGAAAGCTGTGCGGCTGAAAAGCCAACACCGTTACTCTATCTTGTCTCTACCAAATCGTCACTTATGCCATCACAATCGGCTCGGACAGCCATTCTTCGACCTGTTTCACAGATACCTTGACTGCTTTGGCAATTTTCTCCACAGGCAATCCCATTTCGGCCAGTTCACTTGTGGTCTCCCTGGCCCTTCGAAGCTCTCCAATGCCAACGCCCTTTTCTTCTGCCTGCTGAAAATCCGCTGCCATAAAATCTCTTAATGCATCATACATACCGAGGACCTCCTTTCGCATCTTCTCGAATGCCTCTCTATTCGCTGCCAGCGCCACCTGCAGCACTGACTCTATCAATTCCTTTTCATCTCTAACATAGCGGTTTTTCTCAAGCTTCGCAAGCAGATTTTCTGCGTCGGCCGCCTGCAAACGATTCGTCAGGCTCTGCAGCCAGACCGCATCCTTCTCCGGCAGTTCGTCACTGACGATCAGCTGTTTTTTATGGTGCCTGACGCCAGTTCCCCCACTGAATGCTTTCCGATGAATCCACCGAAATCTGTTTTCCGGTCTTCAAAGGAAATGTTTGTAACATATAGGCGGTTTCAAAGCAAACCTCCATCACTTTTTCAACATGAAAACGTCAAAGCAGCTGCGGTTCATCCGATTGCAGGGCATATTTGTCACTATATGGAGATGACGCGCAAATCCTCCACCACTTTTCAGCGTCATGCGGCCATCCCGATCTCCAAAAAGTGGTGGAGGATTTATCAGATTTCCCGCTATAGTGAATTTATCCATTTTCAAAGGCGTCAAAAAGCGCTCTTCAGCCGAATAAACACTCCTTCCCCAGCCAATAAGTGATGGAGGATCTGTCAGATTTCCCGCTATAGCGAATTTCGGCATTTCCCACACAAACCACAAAAGAGGAGAGCCATTCTGCTCTCCTCCTCTAATTCGCTCTTGCAAATTTTTTCTTATCTCTGACTTTAATTTTCCATGGCATAATTTATGCCCTTCTGATATGATATCCATCAAGGACATCACCTAAACGGTGGACGGTTTGCCCCTATCCTTTGGAGGGGGTATCTTGCCCCCTCTTCTTTTGGGAAAGGGGGTGACGCAAATGGTTACTTACAGTGATCTGTTTCAATTCACAATTATGTTGTGTGCTGTGGCAACACTTGTAATACTCATAAGCAGAACATCAAACGGGCCCCCGCAAGCCAAGCTTGCGCGGAGCCCGTTTGATAACAAATAACCGCCCTACCCTGAGAAAGTTCGGCGGTTATTTTAACTGAATTTCGAAGGGGCTAACCGTTCATCTTTCGACCTGAGGAGGGGCCCAGCGTAGCTGGGAAGAGTCCTGAGGTCCAGTGGTTGTCCTCTTTGTTTATAATCTAGCACAGTTTTCCTGCCATGGCAAGCCACAACTGCCGTTGAAAGTCAGCTGGCCAGAGTCAGCTATGATAAACGCATCTTCGGCAAAGCAGAAAGCTCTGGCCGATAGACTGCCGGGAAGGCCGATCGGAGTCTGGACAGCTTCAGCGCGGCTCCCGCCAAAGCCATTTCTCCGCTGCTCATCAGAAAGGGGGAGAGCCTCCAGACTCTCCCCCCTAGCTCACAATCGTCACTTATGCCATCACAATCGGCTCGGACAGCCATTCTTCGACCTGTTTCACAGATACCTTGACTGCTTTGGCAATTTTCTCCACAGGCAATCCCATTTCGGCCAGTTCACTTGTGGTCTCCCTGGCCCTTCGAAGCTCTCCAATGCCAACGCCCTTTTCTTCTGCCTGCTGAAAATCCGCTGCCATAAAATCTCTTAATGCATCATACATACCGAGGACCTCCTTTCGCATCTTCTCGAATGCCTCTCTATTCGCTGCCAGCGCCACCTGCAGCACTGACTCTATCAATTCCTTTTCATCTCTAACATAGCGGTTTTTCTCAAGCTTCGCAAGCAGATTTTCTGCGTCGGCCGCCTGCAAACGATTCGTCAGGCTCTGCAGCCAGACCGCATCCTTCTCCGGCAGTTCGTCACTGACGATCAGCTGTTTTTTATGGTGCCTGACGCCAGTTCCCCCACTGAATGCTTTCCGATGAATCCACCGAAATCTGTTTTCCGGTCTTCAAAGGAA
>CAVAXR010000112.1:0-5332 GCA_963592375.1 Oribacterium sp.
CCGCACGATCATGCCCAGCACGCAGGTCATGACCCGGCCTACAGCAATCACTGTGTTTTTCTCCCTTCCGAGCCGCCGGGAAACCTCCCGGCCGTAGCGAAGCGTCAGCACCCGGGAGAAGTTGATGCCCATGAGGTAGTCCTCCTTCGCCCGCGAAAAGGCAGCAGCCGCCAGATTGTCATAGTCCGACTCCGGCTTTGCCTCCCGGATGCCGCGGAGAATTTCCTCCTTCGTCTGCGAATCGATCCAGACACGGCGTTTATCCTTCTCACCCACCTCTGCCAGCATATCCACCAGCCGGTAAATGTATTCGCCCTCGCGTCCCGAGTCGGTGCAGACGTAAATGGTTTCCACGTCTTTCCGTTTCAGAAGTCCCGCGACGATGCCGAACTGCTTCTTCACATCCGGTATCACCTCATAGCGGTAAGCCATCGGAATAAAAGGGAGCGTGTCGAAGCGCCAGCGGCGCAGCTGTTCATCGTATTTCTCCGGATAGGACATACTGACCAGATGTCCCACACACCAGGTAACCACATACTGTTCAGATTCCAGATATCCGTCCTGCCGACTGCTGTTCTTCATCTCCAGGGCATCAGCGAACTGCCGCGCCACAGAGGGCTTCTCTGCGATAAATAATTTCTTCACACGCTCTCCATTTGCTTCCGCCTCCGACCGCTTTATTCTGTCGTGAAGCGATAAATCGTTTCTGTATTGTATTCGTTTCCGGCTTTCACCACGGAAGTCGGGAAGTTCGGCTTGTTGAGGCAATCCGGATAATGCTGGGTCTCGAAGCAGTAGCCGTCGCGCTTATGGTAGTCACGGCCGCCCTTGCCCATGCCCGGCGCCTCGAGATAATTTGCCGTATAAAACTGTACGCCCTCAAGATCTGTGAAGATCTCCATCTTAATGCCGCTTGCCGGAGCATATACCGAACCCACAAGACGGATATCTCCGTCATGCCCATTCAGACACCAGTTATGATCGTAGCCGAGTGCATAGTTCAGCTGATCGAAATCTGCGCCGATGTCGCGTCCGATAGGCTTTGGCGTCCGGAAATCCATCGGTGTCCCGGCCACCTCACGAATCTCTCCGGTAGGAATGGAAAGTGCATCCGCCGGTGTATAATGATCCGCATTCAGCCATACAACATGCTCGAGGACGCTGCCGCTGTCCTGCCCGGCAACATTAAAATAAGCATGATTGGTCAGATTAAACACCGTGTCCTGATCCGCCGTTCCCTGATAACGAATCGAAAGCGCATCGTCCTCGGAAAGTGTATAGGTTACCGTCACCTCTGCATTCCCCGGGAAGCCCTGATCCCCGTCCGGTGACTGCAGAGAAAAGACCACATAGCTGCCGGTTCCCGCATTGCCGTACTCTGCCTGCCAGCTGCGGAGCCGCCAGAGATCCGGTCCGGAATGCAGGCTGTTCACTCCGTTGTCATTCTTCGCCAGCTGATAGCCTTTGCCGTTCAGCTCAAAGGCCGCACCGCCGATACGGTTGGCATTTCGTCCGACCACCTCTCCCATATGTCCGGGATTCACCAGCAGGTCCTCTGTGCGTTCACAGCCCAGCAGCACGTCTGTCTGCTTTCCGTTCCGGTCCCTGACCCGCATGCTGTACCAGATGGCCCCGAGATCCAGGAGATCCGCCTCTGTGCCGTTTCCATTCGTCAGCGTATAG
Source organism: Oribacterium sp. (assembly GCA_963592375.1). GTDB lineage: Bacteria > Bacillota > Clostridia > Lachnospirales > Lachnospiraceae > Oribacterium. The sequence continues at coordinate 1,684 of CAVAXR010000112.1, forward strand.
CACTTTACCTCACGTCCGTCCTTCAATGTTCCCTTGGAAGAAATTTTAACTGCCATTGCTTTGTCCTCTTTTCTTGACTCATGGTAAAAATTTGCCGCAGTCATGATTGCGTTTGCGTGTATCATAACATATTTCAAAAACGATTGCTATGCAGAGACAAAAGGACCCGGTGCAAATTGCACCGGGCCCTGTCTGATCGTCTGTCTGATTCTTTTACTTCTTTGTGATATATCCAAGCTTCACCAGCATCTCTGCAGACTCCACGCCACCGCCGGCAGCGCCTCTCAGGGTGTTGTGGCTGAGGCCAACGAACTTCCAGTCATAGATGGTGTCCTCACGGAGACGGCCGATGGAAACGCCCATGCCGTTCTCATAATCCACATCCAGCTTCACCTGCGGACGATTGTCCTCCTCGCAGTACTGAATGAACTGCTTCGGTGCAGACGGAAGCGCATACTCCTGGGGAAGTCCCTTGAAGTTCACCAGCTTCTCGATGAGCTGCTCCTTCGTCGGCTTCTTCCGGAACTTCACGAATACAGTAGCAGTATGGCCGTTCAGAATCGGCACACGGATACACTGCGCACTGATCACCGGTCCCTCTGCTGCCTCGATATGATCGCCCTCTACGTGACCCCATACCTTCAGCGGCTCCTTCTCAGACTTTTCTTCCTCGCCGCCGATATACGGAATGATGTTTCCGACCATCTCCGGCCAGGTCTCGAAATTCTTGCCGGCACCGGAAATTGCCTGATAGGTGGAAACGATCACCTCGTAGGGCTCGAACTCCATCCAGGCGGACAGCGCCGGTGTATAGGACTGGATCGAGCAGTTCGGCTTCACGGCAATGAAGCCTCTTGTGGTGCCGAGACGCTTCTTCTGGGCTGCAATCACCTCGTAATGTGCTGCATTGATCTCCGGAACCACCATCGGAACGTCCGGTGTCCAGCGATGTGCAGAGTTATTGGATACCACCGGAGTCTCTGCCCGGGCATAAGCCTCCTCGATCGCGCGGATCTCATCCTTCTTCATATCCACAGCAGAGAATACGAAGTCCACATCCTTCGTCACGCCTTCGATGTCAGCCACATCCTTTACAACCATATCCTTCACCTTCTCAGGCATCGGAATGTCCAGCTTCCACTTGCCTTCAACGGCCTCACCGTAGGTCTTTCCTGCTGAACGGGGAGATGCAGCCAGTGTGGTAATCTCAAACCAGGGATGCTCCGCCAGAAGTGTGATGAAACGCTGGCCAACCATACCGGTTGCGCCAAGGATACCAACCTTTAACTTTTCCATAATCATTCTCCTTACCATTGCCGTTGTTTTCAGCTGTTAGTGATTACTTATAACTCTAAATTCCTTTAATGACAACCATAAATTTTGTTATAGCTGTTATTTCTCCGGTTTTTCAGCATATTGCCAGGGGATTCAGTGCTTTGTCCCCTTGCCGCCGCGCTTTGCCTGCTTCAGCCGGTTGAGGCTGAGCGGCTTTCCGTTCACATCGATCTCCGTCGGCTCCGTACCCAGAAGGTAAATGTCGGCGAGCGCATCATTCCGGCCGAGTGCCATTGCAATGACGCCCTTCGCGGTCTTCTTCTGCAGCGGGATCTCCTCTGCGCTGCAGCGCAGGAAAACGCTCTGCTCCGTCACAAATACCACGTCTGCTTCACCGTTATAAAGCTTCACCGCCGTAAGGAGATCCTCCGGCTGCAGCTTCGCTGCCGCAACACAGCGCTGTGCGGTATCAAATTCCGCGGCATCCACCTTCTTGACAAAGCCCAGCTTCGTCAGGAACAGCAGGCTCTTTCCGCTAATCTCCCGCTTCACAAGCACGCTGAGGATCTCCTCGTCCTTTGCCGAATACTTGCTGATATTGTCAATGGGCACGCCCTTATCCTTAAACTTGCAGAGCGGCACATCCATAAGCTTCAGCTGGTGCATGCTGCCGTGATCCGTGAAAATCAGCAGACGATCCGTGTTTCTGCAGGAGATCACAAAGCGGTTTTCCGTATCCACCGCCTCCTGATTCCGCTGATAGGTCGCCGTATCCAGCAGCTTCACATAGCCGAACTTGTCCTGCACATAGAAAACATCCATCTCCTCCACTGCAGACTCGTCATAAACTGCCTCGCGGCCGTCCTCAATCAGCGTCCGCCGCGGCACGGCAAATTCCTTCTTGATGATCGAAAGCTCCTGTGACAGCAGCTCATTGGCCTTCTCCCGGGAGCTCAGAATGCTCTTGTATTCCCGGATCTTCCGAAGGGTTTCCTTATGCTCCTTTGTGAGCTGCAGAAGCTCGAGACCGATCAGCTTGGACAAACGCATATCCAGAATGGCCTGTGCCTGCCGCTCGGTGAAGCAGAACTCCCGGATAACGGGCACAAACTCCTGATCCCGTTCCTTGAAGGTGATGCTGCCGATTTCGCCGGTCATCAGTGCCTTCCTCGCATCCGGCTGAGACTTGCAGTTCCGAAGCAGGGCAATGATGGCATCAATGAGATCCACTGCCTGAATCAGGCCCTCCTGAATCTCCTTCCTCGAAAGCTCCTTTTCCAGCAGATTTTTGTACTTCGAGTCAATCAGCTGATACTGGAACTTCACATATTCCCGCAGCACACCGCCGAGAGACAGTGTTTCCGGCCGGCCGTCCACGATTGCCAGCATGTTCACACCGAAGGTATCCTCCAGCTTCGTCTTTTTGTACAGAATATTGGTGATCTTTTCAATGTCGGCGCCGCTCTTCAGCTCCAGCACGATCCGCATGCCGTCCTTGTCAGACTGATTGGAAATGTCCACAATTTCCGGCAGCTTCTTCGCCTCCACAAGCTCCGCCACATCCTGCATGAACTTCATGATGCCCTGACCGATCATGGTATAGGGAATCTCTGTCACCACCAGCTTATCCCGGTCGGAGCGTCCCTTCTTCGGCTCAAATTCCAGCTTTCCCCGAAGCTTCAGCCGTCCCGTGCCTGTCCGGTAAATGCCTTCGAGATCCGACTTATTTGCGATGATGCCGCCTGTGGGGAAGTCCGGTCCCGCGAGATACGAAAGCATTTCCGCTGTATCCATCTCCGGCTTCTTCAGGTATGCCTGGATCAGATCAATGAGCTCACCCAGATTGTGGCTGGGGGTGGAGGTTGCCATGCCGACCGCGATACCCTCGGAGCCATTCAAAAGAAAATAAGGGATTCTTGCCGGCAGCACCACCGGCTCCTGCAGCTTCTCATCGTAGTTCAACTGGAAGGGCACTGTGGTATCCAGATCCCGCAGCATCACCTCATCTGTGAAGCGCTCCAGTCTTGCCTCCGTATATCGCGGCGCAGCCGCAGAATCGCCCTCGATGGAGCCGAAATTTCCCTGTCCGTGCACAAGGGGCTGCATGCGCTTGAAATCCTGCGCCAGCACCACCAGTGTGTCATAAATGGAGGCGTCGCCGTGGGGATGATACTTACCCATGGTATCGCCGCAGATACGCGCCGACTTCAGCGTCGGACGATCATGATAAACATGCAGCTCGTTCATGTCGAAGAGCACTCTTCTCTGTACCGGCTTCAAGCCGTCCCGGATGTCCGGCACTGCACGGGAGGTAATTACGCTCATGGAATAATCCAGATAGGACCTCTGCATCTCCTCTGAAAATTCCGTTGTT
>CAVAXR010000113.1:0-5315 GCA_963592375.1 Oribacterium sp.
GGTATGGAGAGCTTGCAGGCGCAGTAGAAAGGACACACTTATGAATGAGAGCACAAAGAAAGGCATGCTGGACCGGATTCTGGATGCCGTTGAGCGTGCCGGCAACAAGCTGCCCGATCCGATTACGATGTTCCTGGGTCTGGCTGTGATCGTTGCGGTAATTTCCGCTGTCTGCAGCGCCGCCGGCGTTTCCGCAGTGAACCCGGCAGACGGCAGCACCATCGAGGTCTTCAACCTGCTGTCCGTGGCGGGAATTCAGTATCTCTGGACAAACGTCATCACGAACTTCTCCGGCTTTGCACCCCTCGGCATGGTGCTGGTGGCCGTGATCGGCTCCTCTGTAGCCGAGAAGAGCGGCTTCCTGGTAGCTGTCATGGAGCACTTCCTCGGCAAGTCCAAGGGCTGGATCGTCACCGCGGTTATCATGTTCCTGGGCATCAACCTGAACATTGCCGGTGATGCGGGCTTCATCGTACTGCCGCCGCTGGCAGCCATCCTCTACATGTCCATCGGCCGTCACCCGCTGCTCGGTATGTATGCGGCCTTCGCAGCTGTGGCCGGCGGCTTCTGTGCCAATGTCCTGCTGGGACTTTCCGATGCCCTGGCTTACGGCTTCACAGAGCAGGCAGCCCAGATGATTGACCCGAACTATCAGGCATCCATCGCCATCAACTGGTATTTCCTGATCGTTTCCTGCGTGGTGCTGACCATTGCCGGCACGATCCTCGTAGAGAAGGTGCTCCTGCATCGTTTCCCGATGACAAAGGAGCAGCTGGCGCAGTATGATTTCGATACCAGCGCGGCGGATCTCACACCCGTGCAGAAGAAGGGAATCGCCGCAGCCGGCATTTCCATCCTCATCTATATCGCGGTGATTGTGCTGATGAGCGTGCCTCTGTTCGGCGGCAGCCCGATTCTCGGCGATGAGAGCGGCTCCATCACCAGCGGAAGCGCACCCTTCTCCAAGGGCATCGTGTTCACTGTGACACTCTTCCTGATGATCCCCGGCATCGTATACGGCGTGGTGATCGGCAAGTACAAGTCCGACAAGGATGTCTGGGCGGACATCAGCTTGGGCTTCTCCGAGATGGGCAACTACATCTTCATGTGCTTCTTCATCTCGATCTTCACGAACTTCTTCTCCGTATCCAAGCTGGGCACCGTGCTGGCCATCAACGGCGCGAGCCTGCTGAGCAATATCGGCTTCACCGGCATCCCGCTTCTGATCGGACTGATCTTCCTGTCCTGCATCGTGAACATGTTCATCGGCTCCGCTTCCGCCAAGTGGGCAATTCTGGCGCCGGTTTTCGTGCCGATGATGATGCTGATGGGCTTCGATCCGGCCATCACACAGGTGGTGTATCGTATCGGCGATTCCATCACGAACCCGCTGTCCCCGCTCTTCACGTATCTGCCGGTTATCATCGGATTCGCCCGGAAGTATGACAAGAACGCCGGCCTGGGCACCATCATTGCGAACATGCTGCCCTTCTCCGTGACCTTCGCCATCATCTGGATCATCCAGGTGATCATCTGGGTGAGCCTGAACCTGCCGCTCGGACCGGGAGGCGCGATCTACTTAAAGTAACAGCACAGACAGGGGAAGCTGCAAAGTGCCTCTGTGCCGCCGCATCGGCATATTGCGAAGCAATGCGTCGGTATCGTGCTGAAAAACCATTTCTCAACCATGGTCTGGGACCCGCAAGCCGCGCTTGCGCGGCCCGGACCATTACTTGTTTCGAAAGGAGTCCCCTTCATGAATTTTGCGGAACGTGCGGAAGCACTGAGCGAACAGATCATCAAGGACCGCCGCTACATTCACCAGCATGCGGAGCTGTCCTATCATGAAAATGAAACCACCGCCTACCTCGCGGGCGAGCTGGAGGCCCTGGGCATCCCGGTGCAGCGCTTCCCGGACTACACCGGCTGCATCGCCACGATCCGGGGCGGCAGGGCCGGAAAGACCATCCTGCTGCGGGCTGACATCGACGCGCTCCCCATTAAGGAGAACAGCGGCGTCGCATTCGAGAGCCTCCATCCCGGGGTAATGCATGCGTGCGGACATGACTGTCACGCCTCTATGCTTCTGGGTGCCGCGAGGATGCTTTGGGAGAAGAGGGATGCGCTGCAGGGAACGGTGAAGCTCCTCTTCCAGGCGGCCGAGGAGGCCTTCATCGGCAGCCACTATTATGTGGATAACGGATATCTGGATGATGCAGATGCGGCTATGGGCATGCATGTCTGGCCCACCGGCGACAGCGGCAAAATCCTTGTGAAGGACGGCGACCTCATGGCGAGCTGCGACAACTTCCGCATCACGGTACATGGTGTTTCCGCCCACGGCTCCGAGCCCCAGCGCGGCAGAGATGCCATTGCGGCGGCCAGCGCGATCCTGCTGAATCTGCAGCACATCGTGAGCCGCTTCAACGATCCCCGGAATTCCCTCGTGGTATCCGTCGGCAAGATCACGGCGGGCACCCAGTTTAACATCATTACCGACACTGCGGTCATGGAAGGCACCGTGCGCTGTTATTCGAAGGAGACCCGCGCCATGGTGGAGGGCGAGATGCGCCGCGTCGTGAACTGCACCGCCGAAATGGAGGGCTGCAGCGCGGATCTTGAGTACACCTACATTGAACCGGCCATCGCGAACAACGACAGTCGGCTGACCGGCATTGCCCGCCGGGCTGCCGTGAAGCTCTATGGTGAGGCGGGACTGGACGAGGCGCTGAAGGCCACCGGCAGTGAGGACTTCTCCTACATTATGGAGAAGATCCCCGCGTCTGTCTTTCTGTTTCTGGGGTGCCGGGATGTGGAGACCGACTGCATTTACCCGCTCCACAATGAGAAATTCAAGATCAATGAGGACATTCTGCATCGCGGCGCGGCGGCCTACGCGCAGTTCGCGGCGGACTATCTGGAGGAAACGGCAGGAGGTGAAGCGTGATGAATATTCAGGAGCTTGCGAAGGAGCAGGAGAGCTATGTGATCGAGTGCCGCCGGTATCTGCATATGCACCCGGAGCTTTCGCTGCAGGAGGTCAACACGACGCGCTTCATTAAGGAAGAGCTGACGAAAATGGGTGTTCCGGTGCAGGAATTTGAGGGCATCACGGGTCTGGTGGCCACGATTGAGGGCACGCAGCCCGGCAAAACGGTCATGCTGCGGGCGGATATCGACGCGCTGCCCATTACGGAAAATCCCGGAAAGCCGTACTGCAGCCAGAATCCCGGGGTAATGCATGCGTGCGGTCATGATACGCATACCGCCATGCTGCTGGGGGCCGCGAGGATCCTGAGCAGTCATCGCGAGGAAATTCACGGAACGGTGAAGCTGATTTTCCAGATGGCGGAGGAGCTGGCGCGGTATTCGGAGGAGTATGTGAAGCGCGGGGCGCTCGAGGGCGTGGATGCGATCTTCGGCATGCACATCTGGTCGGTGCTGCCGTCCGGACAGGTGAATTTTGAGGCCGGCGAGCGCATGGCCTGCAGTGACCGCTTCACGATCCGGATTCATGGCAAGGCGAGCCACGGCAGTGCACCGCATCTCGGCAAGGACGCGATTCTGGCCGGTGCAGCGGCAGTGCAGGCGCTGCAGAGCATTCCGAGCCGTATCAATGATCCCTTTAATTCGCTGGTGGTGACGGTCGGGATCTTTAACGGCGGCACGAAGGAGAATATCGTGGCGGATTATGCAGAGCTGACCGGTACGGTGCGCACCTTCCATAAGGCATTCCGGAACGGGATGCCGGAGCAGATCCGCTCTGTGGTGGAGCCGGTGGTGCAGGGCTACGGCTGCAGTGCGGAGGTGGAGTATTATTTCGGGCCGAGCCCGCTGATCAATGAGGACAGGGAGCTGGTGCGGATCGCCGCCGGCGCCGCTGCGAAGGAAATGGGTGAGGACGCGCTGGTGCCGCTCAAGAAGATGACCGGTGCCGAGGACTTCAGCGTCTACATGGAGTCTGTTCCGGGCGTGTTCGGCTATCTCGGCTGCCGCAATGAAGAAAAGGGCATCACTGCGGCCCATCATCATCCGGACTTTGACGTGGACGAGGCTGTGCTCCGTCACGGCATTGCCATCTATGCGCAGTTTGCGGTGGATTATTTGACGTGTTAGGGAAATGCTGACTACGTCATGGATGGGATCTGCAGGGAGGAACAGCAGATGAATTTTGCAAGCATCAAGGAATGTGATATCGCAAACGGGACCGGGGTTCGCGTCAGCCTCTTTGTTTCGGGCTGCCGGAACAACTGCCCGGGCTGCTTCAACCAGGGACCCCAGAGCTTTCAGTACGGCGAGCCCTACACGACGGAAACCGAGGCGAGGATTCTGGAGCTCTGCCGCCCGGACTATATCGAGGGGCTGTCGCTGCTGGGCGGCGAGCCGATGGAGCCGGAAAATCAGGAGGGACTTCTGCCGCTGCTGCGGCAGTTCCGTGCGCAGTACCCCGGGAAGACCGTCTGGTGTTATACCGGCTATCTCTATGACACAGATTTACAGCCCGGCGGACGTAAATATACGCCCTTCACAGAAGAAATTCTTTCCTATATAAATGTGCTTGTGGACGGACGCTTCGTAATGGCGCAGAAGGACATTACGCTCCGCTTCCGGGGGTCCTCGAATCAGCGGATCATCAATGTTCCCGAGAGCCGCCGGCAGGGCTGTGTGGTTCTGTTTATGGATTAGGGAATGAGGAGAAATTTATGAAGAAGGATATCAGATTAGTGCTGATCAGCGCGATGCTTTCGGCGGTGCTTGCAGGCTGCGGCGGTGTGGCGGCGGAGAGCACGACAGCTGCGGCGACAAGCGCAGCGGAATCGGCAGAAAGCGCGACAGAAGCAAGTGCGCCGGAGGCTGTCGAGAAGGAAGAGAGTACAGAAGTGACAGCAGCGGGAATTTCGGCAGGCGCAGCAGGAAACGAGACAATCACGGAAGCAGAGTCGACCTCTGCGCCGGAGGCAGTGAAAAAAGAAGAAGGCACAGCCGAGTCTGCACAGGTGATCGGCGGAACCGATATCGCGGTGGAGCCGGATATGGCCATGACGACCGTCGGTACCTATGAAGGCGAATCCGACTTTGTGGATGAGGATCAGGCACTTTTCACCGACGAAAATGGCATCGAGTTCATCGCACAGCTCTCGGAGGAGACGGCGCTTCCGGAGGGCGGACTTGTACAGGGCAAAAGCTACCGGGTCTCCCACTCTGAAATGATGACCGCCAGCCTTCCCGGCATCTATCCCGAGGTCTATGCCATCAGCGAGGCGGAGTGAAGGACGGTCGGAGAGACCCGTAAAGTGGAGGGGCGCTCTTTATGC
>CAVAXR010000114.1:0-5288 GCA_963592375.1 Oribacterium sp.
GAATCAGGCCGTCGGCATTATCCGGGAGCCTGTCATCAGACAGTGGACTGAAGGGAATGAGAACGGCACCGAGACGTTCCAGCAATCTGCGGTTTTCCGTATATTCGAACTGGAAGGCGGCGTCCTCAGCGACCAGAAGCCGGAGCGGCTGTGCTGCCGTGCATGCTTTTTTTTCCATAGTCTCTCCTGCACTTTCGTTTCGGCAGATATTCACGGACTTCGGGCTCTGCATAGAGGTCCGGCTGCCGGGTTCAGCTTCAACCTCGGCTTCTGTGAAGCTTTCCGCAGCATTTGCGATTTCCAGAATACGGTCAAGTGCAATCCGGCTCTCCACAGTCTCTGTCAGTTTTTTAGTCCAGAGCTGAAAATCCGGCAGCTCCTCCGGCTTCACGAGCCCCAGATGCCGGGAAGGCAGCACCAGTGCGGGATCCTCCGGCAGATATCCCAGTACGGGAATTCCGCACTGCTCTTCGATCAATGCCTTCAGGCGGCTGTAAAACATCGGGGAAACGCGGTTCAGGATCACAGCCGCGATACGGCTGCCGTTTGCGTCGCCGAAGCGCTGCATGCCCTGGATTTCAGCACATACGGAAACACTTACGCCCTTGGCATCGACAATCAGGATTACCGGGCTTTTTGTAATGCAGGCGATTTCGTAGGTGCTGGCTTCGCTGCTGATGCCGCCGAGACCGTCGTAATAGCCCATAACACCCTCCAGCAGCGTGAGGTCGGCTTCTCCTGACGTGAGTATCCGGCGGAGCCGCTCCGGCTTTGCGAAGAAGCTGTCCAGATTTCCGCTCGGGATGCCCAGAATCTGCCGGTGAAACATGGGGTCAATGTAGTCGGGGCCGCATTTAAAGGAATGGAGCGAAAGCCCCCGCTTCTGAAGGGCAGCCAGCAGTCCGCAGGCAAGGGTGGTTTTGCCGCTGCCGCTTTTCATGGCGGCCAGCAGGATACGGGGCAATTTTATAAACGGGCGATTGTCAGACATAGAAGTTTCTCCGGGAGCGGTTTATTTGAAATGTGTCTCAGCGAATCATTTTACAACAACAAAAGAGGCCCGGCAAGCCGGACCTCTGGTGAAATAATGCAGCGCGCTTGTTTAAATCTCGGCGATTGCTTCGATCTCACAAAGAACGCCCTTCGGCAGATCCTTTACCGCTACGCAGGAGCGTGCCGGCTTCGAAATAAAGAATCTCTCGTAAACCGCATTGAAGGCAGCGAAATCAGCGATTTCCGCCAGGAAGCAGGTGGTCTTTACGACCTTGGACATATCGGCGCCGGCAGCCTCTACGATGGCCTGTACATTCCGGCAGCTCTGTGCAGCCTGCGCCTCGATATCCTCGCCGACAACCGCACCGCTGGCGGGGTCAACGGGAATCTGGCCGGAGCAGATCAGCAGATTTCCGGTGATGAAAGCCTGAGAATAAGGGCCGATTGCTGCAGGTGCATTGCTTGTGGAAACAACTTTCATGATGATACCTCCGTGATTTCAGTGATAAATATTTGGTGCCTCAGCTGAATCCGCTCAACCGGGGCAATGTGTACCAGAGCAAAAAGGCTTTGCGCCAAAAGTGCTCGTTTTCATCCGTGAAGCAGGACTTATGCATTGCCTTCTGATGCGGAAATTTTCTGCATGGCGACGGTGCCGGTACGGGAAATTTCCACGATGCTGACTGTTTTCAGGGTATCCAGAAACATCTGAATCCGCTCCGGAATATCGCACATCTGAATGGTCATAAGATTTTTTCCGAGGTCTACGATGCGGGCGCCCATGATCTGACAGTTTTCCATGATGTCCTTGCGGTTCTCCCGGTTGTAGCGGATCTTCACCATAACAAGCTCGCGGCAGATGGCCTCCTGCTCGGAAAAGGTACGCACCTTGATGATGTCCAGCTTTTTGTTCAGCTGCTTTTCAATCTGCTCCAGAGTGCGGTCGTCTCCGCTGGATACGATGACCATGTTGGAGATCGCGTGATCCTCGGTCTCGCCCACGGCCAGGGAATCAATATTGAAGCAGCGCCGCCAGAAAAGGCCCGCTACCTTGCAGAGCACACCGGCCCGGTTTTCAACAAGTACAGAATAGATTCTCTTCATCAAACCACCTCGTTCGGATCCACGTCACATTCCAGCAGAACAGAATCGTCATTTGCCAGGAAGCTGTCCAGTGCCTCTTCCATGGAAGCATTGTCAGACAGACGGATATAGCGCATCTTGTAGGCTGCGGCAATCATATCCAGTTCCGGGCTGCCGCTGAGATCGGTGACGGAGAAGCGGTCCGCATAATTGAAATGCTGGAACTGCCGAACCATACCGAGGACATTGTTTTTCACGACAACGATCTTTACCGGGATACCGTACTGCCGCATGGTGCCGAGCTCCATCATGCTCATCTGGAAGGCACCGTCGCCGGAAACAGCGATAACCTGCCGCTTCGGGTCCGCCAGCTTCGCGCCCATGGCGGCCGGCACAGAATATCCCATGGTGCCCATGCCGCCGGAGGTCAGAAAAATGCCGTTCCGCATCTGATAATTGCCGCAGGACCAGATCTGATTCTGTCCGACATCCGCCACATAGACGCCGTCCCGGGCCATTTTTGTGGAGAGCCGATAGACAAATTCCTCCGGCGTCACCTGATCGGCCGTCTGAATACGTCCCAGCAGCTCCTTCAGCTTCTTATCTTCGGCTTCTTTTTTATACGAGTTCAGTGTGCGAATCCATTCGTAGTATTCGGCCTTCAGCTCAATCTGGTTGAAGCGGTCGAATACACTGGAGATGTCGCCGACCAGCGGGATCTCCGGTCCGGCATTTTTGCCGATTTCCGCAGGATCCACATCGATATGCACCAGAGTCTTGTTCTCGGTAATGAGGTCGGGCTGACTGATAGAGCGGTCAGCTACGCGGGCCCCTACCATGATGATCATGTCAGCCTCGTTCATGGCGCGGTTGCCGTAGGGCTTGCCGTTGTTGCCCACCATGCCGAAAAACATCGGATTGTTGGTCTCCATGACACCGATTCCCATCATAGTGCAGACCACCGGAATCTGATTTCGGTCGGCAAAAAGCTTCACCTTCTGCTCGGCATGTGCGAGGTGCACACCGCCGCCGATACACATGATCGGCCGCTTCGCCTCCTCGAGACGCTTAAACATTTTCTTGATCTGGGCTTCATTTCCCTGTACGGTCGGCTTATAGGTGCGAAGCTTTGCTTCCTCCGGATATTTAAATTCTCCCTTCAGCACGGCATTCTGCACATCAATGGGAATGTCGATCAGCACCGGTCCCTTCCGGCCGGAATTTGCGATATAGAAGGCTTCCTTTACGATGCGCGGGATATCCGCAGCGTCCCGGACACCGTAGCTGAACTTTACGAAGCTTTCGCAGGCACCGCAGATATCTGCCTCCTGGAAAACGTCAGAGCCTACGAGATGACTGTTCACCTGACCGGTGATCACCACCATCGGAATGCTGTCCGCAAAGGCGGTTGCAATACCTGTGATAATGTTGGTGGCGCCGGGGCCGCTGGTGACGGCACAGACACCGACCTTTCCGCTGACACGGGCATAGCCGCTTGCTGCATGCGCAGCGTTCTGCTCCTCCCGCACCAGAATTGTTTTGATGTCTGAATTCAGTATACTGTCAAAAAAGGGACAGATGGCTACGCCGGGATACCCGAATACGTAATCGACCTGTTCCTTTTCAAGACATTTTACCAATGCGTCCGCACCTGTCATAAGCATTTCCTCATTTCTCTTTTGTGTGTATTTTCTTATCTTAAAGGATTTGCAAGGATAAAACAAGCTTTGCCCACGGTATCTCGCAGGATTCACCTGCGCGGGTATCCGTGGGCATCGATGTTTCTGCTATTTGCTGCTGTCGGCAGCCGGGATCATTCCACGATCTTAAATCCGCGGGCGATAAAGGCATCCTTTATCTGCTGCACATGCGCGAAGTCTCTGGTCTCCATCTGAACGGTCAGATAGCAGTCATTGACATCCATGTCCTCAGAGGTCGTGTTGTGATCCACCTTGGTGACATTGGCGCCCAGCTCGGAGATGATCGAGGAAACCTCAGTCAGCTGCCCCGGCTTGTCCAGCAGTGCAAGTGTCAGAGATGCCTTCCGTCCGGTCTTAATGAGACCGCGGTTGATGACTCTGGAAAGAATGTTTACATCGATGTTTCCGCCGGAAACCACGCAGACCACCTTCTTGCCCTGTACCGGCAGCTTGTTGAACATAACGGCTGCGACAGATACCGCACCGGCACCCTCGGAGACCACCTTCTGCTTCTCCATCAGAGACAGGATGGCAGCGGCTGTTTCGTCCTCAGTAACGGTTACGATATCATCCACATACTTGCTGACCATATCAAAGGTCAGGTCACCGGGAGCCTTTACGGCGATGCCGTCGGCAAAGGTATGAACGGAATCCAGTGCCTCCAGCTTATGGTTGTGGAAGGCTCTTTCCATGGAAGGGGCTCCCGCAGCCTGTACGCCGTAAACCTTGCATCTCGGATTCAGCTTCTTCACCACGAAGGAAACACCGGAGATCAGTCCGCCGCCGCCGATCGGCACGACAACAGCATCTGCATCATCCAGCTGATCACAGATCTCCATACCGATCGTGCCCTGACCGGCAATCACATCCACATCATTAAAGGGGTGGATGAATACTGCGCCGCTCTCCTTCTGATACTCGACGGAAGCCGCATAGGCATCATCATAGACACCGTCGATCATTCTTACCTCTGCACCATAGCCTCTGGTGGCCTCCACTTTGGAAATCGGTGCAATCGCAGGAAGGAAAATGGTGGACTTGGCGCCGGCCTTTGCGGCTGCCAGTGCTACGCCCTGTGCATGGTTTCCGGCTGAGCAGGCAACCACACCCTTGCTCTTCTCTTCCTCTGTCAGCGTCGAAATCTTGAAATAGGCGCCTCGAATTTTGAAGGAGCCTGTATTTTGCAGATTCTCCGCCTTCAGATACAGGTCACAGCCTGCATCGATTCTTGTGGCATGCACAAGCTCGGTCCGGTTGATCACCGGCTTCAGCACATGTGCTGCCTGGTATACACGATCAAGTGTCAGTTCCATGATGTTTTTCTCCTACCAGCTGGTAATTTTTCAGCACCACACCGCTTTGCATGGGCGATGTGGTGCTGAACAGTTGTCTTATACGATCAGATTCCGCTTAGGAAATGCTGATTGAATCAGCGTTTCTCAAAAATTATCGTAACAGTTTAGCACCGCATCGCCACATCGCTTCGCGATGCGCGATGTGGCGGTTTAGAGG
>CAVAXR010000115.1:0-5282 GCA_963592375.1 Oribacterium sp.
CTGCATAGCTTCCCTTGGTCAGGGCCTTCTGCGGATTCAGGTTCTCACCGCCGCGTACAAAGAAGGTTCCGATGATGGAAGCCAGAAGTCCGACACCGGCAATGGCCAGCGGATACATCACGCCGCCTGCTGTTACCACTGCAGTCACGCTGATGCCGAGGGTCAAGGCAGAAACCAGAGAGCCGACATAGGACTCGAAAAGGTCTGCACCCATGCCCGCAACGTCACCTACGTTGTCGCCGACATTATCCGCAATAACGGCCGGGTTACGGGGATCATCCTCGGGAATGCCTGCCTCGACCTTGCCTACCAGATCGGCGCCCACGTCAGCCGCCTTGGTATAGATACCGCCGCCGACACGGGCGAACAGTGCAATGGAGGAAGCACCCAGGCTGAAGCCGGACAGCACATCCGCACTCTTGGTGAAGATGTAAACCAGGCTGACGCCCAGTGCACCGAGACCGGCCACACACATACCCATAACGGCGCCGCCGGAGAAGGCAACAGAAAGGGCCTGATTCATGCCGCTGGTACGCGCCGCATTGGCAGTACGTACATTTGCCTTAGTCGCCACGGTCATGCCGCAGTAGCCGGCAATGGTTGAGAAGCCTGCGCCGATGACGAAGCATACAGCCGTTACCCAGGAGCCGATGCCAAGACCGATCAGTACAAAGAGCACTGCCACAAAGATCACGAGGATCTTGTACTCGGCAGTCAGAAAGGCACGCGCACCCTCAGCGATTGCGCCTGCGATCTCCTTCATTCGCTCGGTTCCTGCGTCCTGACGGCTGACCTTGGCCGCCAGATAGCCGGCGAACAGCAATGCCACTGCCGCAGCGACCGGCACGAGATACATTAAGTTTTCCATTTTGCTTTCTCCTATTCCTTTTCTGAGAACGAGGGCACAGCCCGCTTTGCCGCGCCCAGTGTGTTAGTCGGAACTAATTCGCCCCGAGTATGCACATTTTAGCACAAGCAAATATTTTTACGCAACGACGGATTGACATTTTTTTGACATTGTACGCAACTATATACAAAATCTTCCCATGATACACCTGGCATCCGGAAATGTTATACTGCCGCAGCTTCTTCGTGCTCTTCCTGAATAAACATAATGCAGAAGCCGATCAGAAGAAGGATGCAGGAAACCAGTATGCACCGCTGCCCCCAAAGCTCCGTCAGGCGCTTTCCGATGCCGGCGCCCAGGAAAAAGATAAAAATCACCTGAAAATACTGCAGTGCTTTCGTGAGCAGCTTCCGTTCCCGAAGCCGAAGGTACGCACTGAAGGCCTCCATGCCGCTTCTCATGTTTCCGATGCACATGGTACTGGCATAGCCGCAGCCGTTCACCTTTCGAAAGGCCTGCACCTGCATGGCACACGCGCAGGAGGTCAGAGCATTGGCCAGGGGATCCATCACCTCACTGACCGGCAGAAGACTTACGATGAGAAGCATCAGAATCTCCAGCGCCACCACCAGCTGCCGCCAGTGCAGACGCTGCATTTTCTGAAGATGCCCGCGGATCTGCTCCGTGATCAGAATGCCAACAGCAAAAAAACAAAGCGGAAACAGATACTTCGGTACCTGTTCCCACTCTCCTTCAAAAAAATGCCCTCCCAGCAGCACAATATTTCCCGTCTGCGCATTGGCAAATACCTTTCCCCTCACAAAATAGGAATAGGCATCCTGCAGTCCGCCCGACAGGGTGAGCAGCGTCATTACGGCTGTGGTCTCCGACATTTGCCCATGCTTTTTCATATTTACTGCACTCCTTCCAGTTGGCACTACGGCGATGTGGTGCTAAACAGTTACTACCATTTTTCTGATGCCAGAGCTCCCGACCGCTCACGTCAGTTCCCGCTGATGACCTTCACCGCCAGCAGAATCAGTACGATAATGATGGAGGGCCGCACAATCTTCGCGCCGCCCTTCATAACGAGTCCCGCACCGATATAGCCGCCGATCATGTTGCAGATGGCCGCCGGGATGCCGAGATAAAACAGCACCTGTCCGTGCAGAAGAAAGATGGTAAAGGATGTGATGTTTGTCGTGAGATTGATCACCTTGCAGTGGGCATTGGCGCTCTTGATGCCGAATTTGGCGAAAACCGTAAACGCAATGATCAGAAAGGTTCCCGTTCCTGGCCCGTAGAAGCCGTCATAGAATCCCACAATCAGCGCGGCCAGAACCGCTGTTGTCACCGTCCGGCGGTCCAGATGGATCTCCTCATCCTCGATAACACCGAAGATTTTTTTATTGAGGACAATGAAGGCGGCCACCGGCAGCACCACCACGAGCAGGGTCATCAGCACCTTCTCCGGTACAATGAGAGAAAGGCGCGAGCCGATGCTTGAACCGATCACCGCCGCTGCAATGGACGGAATCGCCAGCTTCCAGTTCACGAGCTTTTCCTTGATGAAGCGCATGGTGGCCACGCTGGTTCCGCAGAGCGAGGACAGCTTATTGGTCGCAATGGCATAATGTGTCGGCAGTCCGGCAAGAAGATAAGCCGGGAGCGAGATCAGTCCACCGCCGCCGCCGATGGCATCCACCAAGCCCGCCAGAAATACAAAAAAACAAACCATTGCGCCCTGCGCCAGTGTCACCTGCATATTTTATCTCCTTTAACTCAGAAATTTATGCTTGATTATACTCCTTTCTCTCCCAAAAGGGAAAATACAGACATACCAAAAATTTCTCTCTGTCCTAACCTTACTTTATTGAAAGTAACTGCTTACTTATGGAACGGATTCTCTCCCGGATAACGGTCTCCTGCCGCACGGTTGAAGCCGATCTCCTCATCCGGCAGTCCCAGGTACCGAAGCACCCGGTACAGGGTCTCGCCGTAGTGACCGAACATCACAGCACCGTGGTGCGGGAAATTCTTCTCGATCAGGACATGCCGATAGAAGCGTCCCATTTCCGGAATCGCAAAAACGCCGATGGAACCGAAGCTGCGGCTCGGCACCGGCAGCACCTCTCCCTCTGCCGCATAGGCCCGAAGAATATTGTCAGAGGTGGACTGCAGACGGTAGAACGTAATGTCTCCCGGCTTGATATCTCCCTCGATCGTGCCGTCGGTATACTCCCGCGGCAGGTTCCGTGCCATGATCCGCTGGAAATCAAGATGCGGAGAAACCAGCTTTGAGGAGCAGGTATTGCCGCAGTGGAAGCCCATGAAGATATCCGTCAGCTTGCAGCCGAACTTTCCTTCAATGCTCTCTCGGTACATATCCTTCGGTACGGAATTGTTGATATCCAGCAGCGTCACCGCATCCTGTGAAATGCAAGTGCCGATGTACTCGGAGAGTGCGCCGTAGATATCCACCTCGCAGGAGACCGGAATGCCGCGGCCGGTCAGCCGGGAATTCACATAACAGGGCACAAAATGGAACTGTGTCTGGAAAGCGGGCCAGCACTTGCCGGCAATCGCCACATTTTTCCGATAGCCCTTATGCGCTTCGATCCAGTCCAGCAGCGTCAGCTCATACTGCGCAAGCTTCGGCAGCATCGCCGCATTCTTGCCGACACCGGTTCCCAGCTCTGCCGCCATTTCCTCAGCCACCGCCGCAATCCGGCTGTCGCCGTCGTGCTGATGATAGCTCTCGAAGAGATCCAGCTCGGAATTTTCCTCGATCTCCACGCCCAGATTATACAGCTGCTTTACCGGTGCATTGCAGGCGAAGAAGTTGGACGGACGCGGGCCGAAGCTGATGATTTTCAGCTCAGACAGGCTGATGACGGTTCTCGCCACCGGCACAAACTCATGAATCATATCCGCACAGTCCCCGGCATCGCCCACCGGATAATCCGGGATATAGGCCTTTGTGTTCCGAAGTGCCAGATTATAGCTTGCATTCAGCATGCCGCAGTAGGCATCGCCGCGGCCGTCAATGAGATCCTTCTCCGACTCCTCTGCAGCCGCACAGAACATCTTCGGCCCGTCAAAGTGCTTCGCCAGCAGCGTCTCGGAAATTTCCGGTCCGAAGTTTCCGAGATATACACAGAGCGCGTTGCAGCCGTGCGCTTTGATGTCCTCCAGGGCATGCACCATATCCACTTCGGATTCAATAATCGTAATCGGGCATTCGTAAATGTCTTCGGCGCCATACTTCCGGACATAGGCCTCCACCAGGGCTCTCCGGCGATTCTCAGCAAGTGAAGCCGGGAAGCAGTCACGGCTGACCGCAACAATTCCAATCCTTACAGAACTCACATTAAGCATCTTTTTTCCTCCTGAAAAATATATACAGCATCAGGCCGTGTATTGCCTCATGCCATAAGACTCTACATCTCCTTAAAAATCGGCTTCAATGCCGGATAGAGCTTCCGGAACAGCTGATACCGCGCTTCGTAGCGTGCCGTCAGCGCAGGCTCCGGATCCTCCCTGCTCTTCACCTTCACAATCGCCGCAGCCGCTGCCTCCACCGTCGGATATACGCCGCAGGCCACCATCGCCAGCATGGCGGCACCCATACCCGGTCCCTCCTCGCAGGCCGGCATCTTCACGCTGACATTCAGCACATTTGCAATGATCCTCCGCCAGAGCGGACTCTTCGCACCGCCGCCGCAGATCATGGTCTCCGAAACCGGAATTCCCTGACTGCGCGCCACCTCACAGCAGTCCCGCAGGGCAAAGGCCACGCCCTCGAATACCGCCTGGGTCAGACACTCCCGCGGCGTATCCATCCGCATCCCGAGAAAGGCACTGCGGGCCGACGGATCATTCAGCGGCGAACGCTCCCCCATCAGATACGGCAGGAAGAAGACCGCATTCCGCCCCAGCATCTCCGTGGAAATGCCGGCCTGCTCCGCTGCGAAGTCCTGCGTCCGGAGAATTTCCTCCGACCACCATTTGTTGCAGGAGGCCGCACTGAGAATACAGCCCATAAGATGATAGGCGCCGTCCGCATGACAGAAGGAATGCAGCGCATTCTGCCGGTCCAAACTGAAATCCCTTGTTGAAATGAAGATCGTGCCGGAGGTTCCGAGGGAAATGTTGCAGTGCCCGTCTCCCACGGTGCCTGTCCCGACCGCAGCCGCTGCATTGTCTCCTGCACCGGCTGCCACCAGCGTTTCTTTTGACAATCCCAGTCTTTCCGCCATTTCCGGCCGCAGCGTGCCGACCGCATCATAGCTCTCGTGCAGCGTCGGAAGCTGTGCCTCCGTGATACCGCAGGCCGAAAGCATTTCCCCTGACCACCTGCGGTTCTTTACATCCAGCAGAAGCATGCCGGAGGCATCGGAAAAATCCGTCACAAATGCGCCGCTCAGCATATAGC
>CAVAXR010000116.1:0-5250 GCA_963592375.1 Oribacterium sp.
GATGCGGCCCTGGGCGGTGCACTTCTGCTGCCGGATGAAGACGGCGGACAGGCGTATGCGCTGGGGGAATATGCATTTCGGAATACGGATATCACGTCACTGGAGGTGCAGGGAGAAATCGCATCCATGGGTGAGGCGGTATTTTATGACTGCGGTGCTCTGGAGACGGCGGCTTTTGACTGCTTTGCAGAGGATGCCGCATTGCACGACAACTGCTTCGGCGAATGTAATCAGCTGCGGTGCTTCAGCATTGCTTCCGATGCGTTGCCTGCGCTGCAGACCTATGAGGGTGTGGGCTTTGCCCTGAATCATTCGATCGAGAATGATTCAGACATCGAGCTGGTGCTGCCGGAGGATACCGACCGGCTGAAGCTGGTCGAGGAATGGCGCTATGCGTTTGCCGGCTATACGGGCGATGCCTTCCATGACACAGCCTATGCACAGATGTGGGACAGCATTTTCCTTCGGCTGTTTGATGAGAGCGGATGGCTGGCGGTCCCGACAGATGAAGAGGTGGAGGCGGCCCTGACAGAGGAGCTGCTCACGGCAGAGAACCGGCTGCGGGCATGGCTTGGACTGGAGACCGTGGAGGAGCCGATGGACTTTGACATGCTGCAGGAGAACGAAACTGCCAGTCCGTCAGATTTGCCGAGGGATGATGAGCCGGTCATCCGGTCGGAGCTTCCGGAGGATGGCGGGCCGGTCACCCTGTCGGATCTGCCGAAGTCCGGCTTTACAGACGCAGAGCCGGACTTTCGCTGAGCCTGTTTGAAAACAGAGGAGTATGGGATGATTGTAGAACAGTCAAAACAGATCATTGATGAGGTGCGGAAGGCCTTCATCGGTAAGGATGAAATCATAGAGAAGGTGCTGATGACCATCTATGCCGGCGGACATGTGCTGCTGGAGGATGCACCGGGTGTGGGAAAGACGACGCTGGCGATGGCCTTTTCAAAAGCGCTGGGTCTAAGCTACAAGCGGATTCAGTTCACAACAGACACGCTGCCCTCGGATATCACGGGCTTTACGATGTTCAACCGGGAGACGCAGCGCTTTGAATACCGGGAGGGTGCTGCCAACACACAGCTTCTGCTGGCGGATGAGATCAACCGTACCTCTCCGAAGACACAGTCGGCGCTGCTGGAGGTGATGGAGGAGCACAGCATTACCGTTGACGGCGTGACCCATGTGCTGCCGCTGCCCTTCTTCTGCATCGCGACAGAGAATCCGCTGGGTGCGGCCGGCACACAGCCGCTGCCGGAATCCCAGCTGGACCGCTTCATGACGCGGCTTTCGATCGGATATCCGTCAGCGAAGGACCAGCTGTCCATTCTGAAGGCGCAGCGCTATCACAATCCGATGGATGATCTGCAGGCAGTGACGGATACAGAGAATCTGCTGGCTGTGCAGAACTATCTGAGCTCTGTGAAGGCATCGGATGAGGTGATGCTGTATGCCATTCAGCTGGCGGAGGCGAGCCGGCGCCATGCCATGGTGGAGCTTGGCATTTCACCGCGCGGTGTGTCGGCGCTGCTGCGAATGGCCCGGGCCCATGCCGTGCTGCGGGAGCGGAATTATGTGGTGCCCGAAGACATTCAGGCAGTATTTCTGGATACCTGTGCGCATCGTCTGGTCCTGCGGCCGCAGGCGCGGGTCGAGGGCATCAGCGGACGCGACATTCTGCTGGAGCTTCTGCAGTCAGTGAAGCCCCGGACCGCGGAAACGGAGTAAGGAATGGGAAGAGAGCGGATCCTGTATATTCTCTTTACCTGCGGCATAGCGGCGCTGCTGTATGTCTTTGCAGTGCCGAGTCTGCTGTATATTCTGGTGCTGCTGCTTGCACTGCCGGTCTGCGGACATATTCTCCTTCTGCGGGATGCGGAGCAGCTGGAGATCTCCCTGGAGCTGCCGGGCGGAAAACGGCGCGGCATGGAGCAGCCGCTGGTATTTAAAACAAGGTGCCGGCATCGGCTGCTGGTGGCGCAGGAGGTGGAGGCGGAGCTTCGGCTGCGAAGCCGGACCTTCGGAACGGAAAGCACAGAATGCTTTCACTTCAGTGTTTCTCACGGAGAGGAACGCTTCTGCTTCCCGGTTCCGGCAGCGCACTGCGGGGTGCTGGAGGTGGAATGCCTGTCGCTGCGCACCTGGGATCTGCTGCGGATTTTCTCGCGGCCGCTGTCGGCCCTTCCGAAGCAGCAGGTGATGATACTGCCTGCGGTCCGGCAGCTGGAGGCTACGCTGTCGGAGAAGCTGATCGGGTTTCCGGCGGGAGACGGGCTTGTGCAGCACAGAATGGGTGCGGACCGGAGCGAGGTCTATGACCTCCGGCAATATCAGCCGGGGGATGACGTCCGGAGCATACACTGGAAGCTGTCGGGAAAGCTGGATGAGCTTGTGCTGCGTCTGCCGGGGGATCCTATCCGCTATGAGCTGGCGGTGCTGCCGGATATTGGGCTGTACCAGAATGGCAGTGCCATTTCCGGGGAGGCGCTGGAGGCGGCCTTTTCCTACGGAGAGGCGCTCTGCGGCGAGCTCCTGAGACTGCATGTCCGCTTCTGTATGCTGCAGATGTCTCCGCAGGGGATCTGTCTGGGGGAAATTCGGACGGAGCAGGACTTCCGTCAGCAGCTTCTGCTGTGGCTGTCCCGTCCGCTGCCGGAGGAAAGCGGGACGCTGTTCCGGTATTTTAAGCTGGCGCATCTCGAGGAGCAGTTTTCCCGGCTGGTTGTGCTGAGTGCGGACGGCTACAGCAGAGAGCTGGAGAGCCTGACGGAGGAGATTGCAGTGACAGTGCTGAACACCAGTGAGAAGGCAGAGACGGTTTCCGCAGAGAAGCTGGGCAGCAGCTCGGAGCTGCTGGTGCTTCCGGTGCAGCAGGAGGCCGGAAGGAGATACCGAATTCGGTGCTGAGGAAATGCAGATACCATCAGCATTTCCTTAGATCCTCCGGATCGTACGGATTTTCCGGGGAATAAAACCCGAAGAGAGGAAGAGACAGCATGAAAGGAGGAAAAAAGCGGATGAATACAGCGCGGAAACAGGACATGAGAAAAGAGAAAGCCGCTTTTGGCTGGCGCCTCATGCTGGCAGTGCTGCTCCTGTTCGGGGCCGGCCGTCAGATCAATGCCTTTTTTCCGGTCCTCACCGCAGAGCAGAATATGATCTGTGTCCTGTACATGCTGATGGGCTTTCTGCTGACCATATGGCTGTATGAATATCGCCGGCACACGGGCCGGCAGCTGTCGGCGGCCCTGCTGCTCCTGCCGTTGCTGCTTGTGTTTCTGATCCTGGGTCCGCAAACGATGCTGGCGGGCGGAAAGGCATTCTTGAACAGATGCTTCAGCAGCTGCAATGCGCGCTATGACCTGGGGCTTCGTCTGTTTCGGACAGCAGGCAGTGAGGCAGCGCTTTTACACTTCGGAAAGCTGTTCTTTTTCATGGCCGGCGGACTGGCAGGTATCCTTTATCATCCGAGCCTGCTGCTGAATGCTGCGGTCTGTCTGCTGTTCCTGCTGCTTCCGCTTCTTGCGGGCTGCAGCCTTCCGCTGCCCAGCGTGCTGCTGGTGACGGTTTTCCTGGGAAAGTGGATCACGATGGACGGCCAGTTCAGCCGGCGGCGGGTGGGCTGGACACTGGGGCTGCTGTTCGTTTTTCTGCTCTGTATCGGACAGGACAGACGGACGGAGCTGAACGGCATACGGCAGCTGCGGACAGAGACAGAGGCCCTTGTCCGGAAAGTGCGCTACGGAAAGGACACGCTGCCGGAGGGGGATCTCCGGAAGGCGGCGCAGCTGAAGCTGCCGATCGAGAGCATGCTGACGGTCACCAGTGAGCTGGCAAAAAATCTGTATCTCCGGGGCTTCGTCGGCGGCCGCTATCAGGAAGGCTGCTGGCAGCCGCTCCGGAAGGCCGACTTCAATACCGAGAGCCGGGCGGGACTGCTTTCCTGGCTCCGCCGGCAGGGCTTCTCTGTGCTGAAGCAGCCGGCAGAATACTGGGAATGCACGGAGGAGGAGCGTCCCCGGGAAAACCGCATCCGTATCGAGGTAGACAAGGCTTCCCGCTATTATACCTATCTTCCGGCAACGGTGTCCCTCTTCAATGAGATGCAAAGCAGCCGGCTGCTGGATGCACGCTTTATGTCCAATGAACTGCTGGGGACGGACAGCTATTCGCTGCGGGAGATCTCGGACAGCCGCCCTTCGGAGCTCATGGTGGCCGCGGACTGGCTGCAGCAGCCGGAGACGGCAGAGCAGCAGACCTACTGCGCGGCGGAGGCGGAGTACCGTACGGCAGTGCATGAGCTGTATACAGAATACGACGGCACACTGAAGGAGTTGCTGAACACGGTTTTCTGGGCAGATTATGAGACGGAAAATGACGGTATTTACAGCGCCGTGACCCATGTCCGTGAAATCCTTCGGCGGGAGGTGAGCTATACGGATTTTCCGGAGCCGGCACCCGATGGGGAGGATCCGATCCGCTGGATGCTGACCGAGGCCCATGAGGGAAATGCTGTGCTTTTCGCCACCGCCGCCGCAGAGGCGCTGCGGCTCCACGGCATACCAACTCGCTATATCGAGGGCTACTATGTTTCGGAGCAGATTCTGGCAGACAGCGCGGACGGCAGTGCGGTGCTCAGCGGGAAGGACGCCCATGCCTGGCTGGAAATCTATTTTGACGGCATCGGCTGGCTGCCGGTGGATGTGACACCGGGCTACTACTACGACACGGTGAAGCTGCAGGCACTGGTCAGCGCGCCGGATGCCGTGCACAAAACGGCGGCGGAGGAGCCCGGTGAGGAGGAAATGGATATGCTGGGTCAGGAAGCGAAAATGTCGTCCTGGCAGAGCACGCTCCGGAATCTGCAGGAGGCACTGGTATTTACAGCGGAAATGCTGTTTGGTGCTGTAATCCTGCTGGTGCTTTTGGGAATGCTCTGCCTCGCGGCGGCGGAAATCCTGCGGACAGCCATTCTCTACGGGGACCGCCGGAGATATGCCCGAATGAATCGGGAGGAGAAGCTGCGCTTTATGATGCGGCGAATCTACAGCCTGCTGGCGCTGCACGGAATCCCGGCGCGGCTCGGCTGGCAGCGCGAGGAGACAGACCGGCTTCTCTGTGCGCGCTTTCCGGAATTTGAGGCGGGGGATTATCTGCGGATCGCCGACATTTTCGAAAAGGCGGTCTACGGCGGGGTGCCGGCAGAGGCCTATGAGCTTCGGACGGTGGAAGGCTTCTGCCGGCAGC
>CAVAXR010000117.1:0-5211 GCA_963592375.1 Oribacterium sp.
TAGCTCTGCTGCCGTACCAGGTAGACTAATAAAGACCACAACCGGAATAAACAGCTATCTGTTTATTCCGGCTTTTTTTATCACAGTAAAGGGCGGCTGTGATATAATCGACCTGAAAGTGAAAGTTATTGACTCAGAAAGGTCAAGAATTTATGAGCAAGCATAAAAAATCACGCAGTCTGATTGATGGCTATCTGACCTGGCCCTTGTGGCTGACCATGCTGCTGATTCCGCCGGTGATGATCATCGGCTTTCTGTCCACAGAATCTGCAATCGTATTGTTTTGCTTTGTATTGATATATGCGGGGGTTTCCTTCTGGCTGTATTTTACCCGGCGCACAAAGCTTTTGTCGGGGCTGTTGGATTTTTCTATTGCGTCCAGTGAGGTACAGTCAGAGCTGTTTCGGGAAATGCCGACGGCCTACTGTATTGTGGATGACAACGGCAGAATCCTGTGGCGAAATTCTGCCTTCGAAGAAATCATAAAGGGCAGCGGTCAGGGCGACAACCTCATCAGTATGTTTCCGAATGTAACGAAGGAAATGCTTGGGGAAGAGAATGCGATGCTGGAAATCCATTCTGCTTTTCAGGACAGGAAATACTGCATTGATCTGCTGCGCACACATGTAGTGGCAGGACAGGACCAATTTCCGGCGCTGGTGGATCCGGAAACCAGAGTGGTGGCAGCTTATCTTCGGGATGAGACGGATGAGGTTCGGCTGAATCGGGAACTCACGGATGAGCACATTGTCTGCGGACTGATCTATATCGACAATTACGAGGAGGTACTGGATCAGATCGAAGAGGTGAAGCAGTCGCTTCTTACGGCGCTGGTGGATCGAAAGATCAACCGCTACATTGCATCTGTGAACGGTCTGGCAAAAAAAATCGAGAAGGACAAGTACTTTTTTATCCTGAAGCAGAAGTATATTCAGAAAATTCTGGATGACCGTTTTTCTATTCTGGAGGAGGTGCGTCAGGTCAGCATCGGCAATGAGATGGCGATAACGCTGAGCATCGGCATCGGCTATGGTGCGGCGGAATATGTACAGAACTATGAATATGCCCGCACTTCCATCGATATGGCACTGGGACGCGGCGGCGATCAAGCCGTAGTGAAATCGCAGGATAAGCTGACTTATTTTGGAGGCAAATCACAGGCAACAGAGAAGACGACCCGTGTGAAAGCTCGTGTGAAGGCCCAGGCTTTTCAGGAGCTGCTGGAAAGTAAGGATCGGGTGCTGATTATGGGACACGCCAACGGCGATGTGGATTGTCTCGGCGCCTCGGTCGGCGTTTACCGGATGGTGACCTCACTCGGCAAGCGGGCCTATATAGTGGAGAATACGGTAACTGCACCGATTCTGCCGTTGAAGAATCGTTTCCTGAACAATGATGATTATCCGCGGGATATGTTCATCACAGGACCGGAGGCCAGAGAAAAGGTGGACGCCAATACGGTACTGGTTGTGGTGGACTGCAACCGGCCGGCCATCATTGACGAACCGGAGCTGCTGAAGCTTTGCAGAACCATTGTGGTGTTTGACCATCACCGGCAGAGTTCGGAAACGATACAGGGTGCAGTGCTGAGCTACTGTGAGCCGTATGCCTCCTCTGCTTCCGAGATGATCGCCGAGATGATGCAGTATATCGGCGACGGCATTAAGGTGAAGTCGGCGGAGGCGGACTGTCTCTATGGCGGCATTGTGATAGATTCGCAGGAATTTACAAACCAGACGGGTGTCCGTACCTTTGAGGCGGCTGCCTATCTGCGGCGCTGCGGTGCAGACATTACCCGGATCCGGAAGATCTTCCGTGAGAATTTGAAGGATTATCAGGCGAAGGCCGCGGCAGTGAGCTCCGCCGACATTTACCGGAATGCCTATGCCTTCAGTACAGTGTCGAGCAAGGGACTTGAAAGTCCGACGGTGATCTGCGCGCAGACGGCAAATGAGCTCCTGAACATCCGCGGCATCAAGGCCAGTGTGGTATTGACGCTGTACAATGACATCATCTATGTATCGGCACGTTCGATTGATGAAATGAACGTGCAGGTGCTGATGGAAAAGCTGGGCGGAGGCGGACATCGTACCATTGCCGGTGCACAGCTTCGGGAGGGTACGATTGAAGAAGCCATTGCTTCCGTAAAGGAAGCGATTGATCAAATGATTGACGAAGGAGAAGCATCATAATGAAGGTTATTTTGTTGAAGGACGTGAAGTCTCTGGGAAAAAAGGGCGATATTGTTGAGGTTAGCGAGGGATATGGAAGAAACTTCATCATTCCGTCCAAGACCGGTGTGCTGGCAGACAGCAAGAATCTGAACACGCTGAAGCTGCAGAATCAGAATGCGGAGAAGCTGGCAGCAGAGAAGCTGGCAGAGGCAAAGGCGCTGAAGGAAAAGATTGAAGCGGCTAAGGTAGTGGTGAAGATCAAATCCGGCAAGGACGGTCGTATTTTCGGTTCGGTTTCCACAAAGGAGATTCATGAGGCACTGAAGGCCCAGACCGGTATCGATG
Source organism: Oribacterium sp. (assembly GCA_963592375.1). Lineage (GTDB taxonomy): Bacteria > Bacillota > Clostridia > Lachnospirales > Lachnospiraceae > Oribacterium. The sequence goes on from CAVAXR010000117.1 coordinate 2,520, forward strand.
TGGATAAGAAGAAGCTGGAGTGCGATGTACCGCTGAAGAATCTGGGCGGCTATGATATTTCTGTAAAGCTGCATAAGGATGTGACGGCAAAGCTGCATGTGAGCGTTCAGGCGGCTGAATAAAAGGCGGGAGCTGAGATATGGCAGAGATGGATGAAAATATCATTACCCGAGTCATTCCCCATTCTGCGGAGGCAGAGCAGGGCGTGATCGGTGCCATGCTCCGGGATAAGGATGCGGTGCTGACGGCGGCAGAGCTTCTGACAGAGGAGGATTTCTACCAGCGGCAGTACGGAATCATGTTCTCCGCCATGCGAGAGCTTTTCAATGAAGCAAAGCCGGTGGATCTAGTGACGCTGCAGGACAGGCTGAAGCAGAAGGATGTGCCGGCTGAGGTTTCAGATACCGCTTTCCTGAAGAGCATTATGCAGTCGGTGGCGACCTCCGCAAACATCCGCTCCTACTGTAATATTGTGAAGGAGAAGGCATTGCTGCGGGCACTGATCCGGACAAATGAAGACATTGCCAATATGTGCTATGCCGGCAGGGAGGATGTGGAGGAAATTCTGGGGCAGACCGAGAAGCGGATCTTCGATCTGCTGCAGAAGCGGAATACCCGGGAGTTTACGCCCATCGAAGATGTGGCCATGAATGTGCTGCGCAATATCGAGAAGGCCTCCCGGCAGAAGGAGCCGATTACCGGTGTGCCGACCGGCTTCATCGATCTGGACTATCGGACGGCCGGACTGCAGCCCTCAGATCTCATCCTGGTGGCAGCGCGTCCCTCCATGGGTAAAACGGCTTTCGTGCTGAATATTCTGGACTACGTCGGCGTGAAGAAGAACATGCCGGCGATGGTTTTCTCACTGGAAATGTCGAAGGAGCAGCTGGTAAATCGTATGCTGTCGCTGGAGACACTGATCGATGCGGATAAGCTCAGGAAGGGTACGCTGACCGACGAGGACTGGGGAAATCTGATCGAGGGCATTGACCGGATCTCCGGCGCCAACATCATTATCGATGACACGCCGGGCATCTCGGTGACGGAGCTTCGCTCCAAGTGCCGGAAGGTGAAGCTGGAAAAGGGATTGTCACTGGTGATGATCGATTACCTCCAGCTTATGACCGGCTCCGGCAGCCGCAGCAGTGACAACCGGCAGCAGGAGATTTCGGAGATATCCCGTTCTTTGAAGGCAATCGCCAGAGAAATGGAGTGTCCCGTCATTGCCCTGTCGCAGCTGTCCCGAGCCTGTGAGCAGAGACCGGATCACCGGCCGATGCTGTCGGATCTGCGAGAGTCCGGTGCTATCGAGCAGGATGCGGATATCGTGATGTTCCTGTACCGGGATGATTATTACAATAAGGATACGGAGCATCCCAATGAGGCAGAGGTGATCATTGCGAAGCAGAGAAACGGTCCGATCGGTACGGTGACGCTGATGTGGCAGCCTCAGTATACGAGATTTGTGAATGCGGAGCATGAGAGTTGATAAACGGAGCTGAATGGGGTATAGTTAGAAAACCAAGGAGGCGCCTATGAAAATAGAAAGAATAGATGACAATTCCATACGGTGCATATTATCCAGCGCGGATCTGTCCAGCAGAAACATCAATCTGCGGGATATGACCTATGGATCGCAGGCCGCCAAGCGTCTTTTCAGTGAAATGATGCAGAAGGCCCAGGAAGAGCTTGGGTTTGTGTCCGACAGTACGCCGCTGATGATCGAGGCCATACCGCTGCAGGGCGGTTCGGTTCAGCTGATCATCACCAAGGTGGATGATCCGGAGGAGCTGGATACTCGTTTTTCGCGCTTTACAAAGAATGGAGCGCCCGGCTGGATTTCCCAGCTGGCCAGTCAGATTCTGGAGGGAGCGCATGATCTGATGCGCCAGATGGCGGCTGAGAAGGACGGTGCGGCAGAAGAAGAGGAAGCGGCAGGTGAAGGTGAACAGATCCGGATTTTCCGTTTCCATTCGCTGGATCGTGTTTGTGAAGCGGCAGAGGCTGCCAGGGGGATTTTCACGGGAGAAAGCGTTCTCTATAAGGATGAGAAGAATCATCGCTACTATCTGGTGCTGCATGCCGGCGAGGATAAGGAAAGCATGAGCCGTGCGGCAAACCTCCTGTCGGAATACGGTGAGAAGCTGCAGGGAGATGCCCTGAATGAGGCGTATTACCAGGAACATATGGAAACATTGATTGCCGGCGCTGCATTGCAGAAGCTGGGTGAGCTGTAAAGAGGAGAAAACAGAGATGACAGAGATTACAAAGGATATGAGAATTGGCGACCTGCTGCAGATGAACGAGATGATTGCTCCGTTCCTGATGCAGAACGGCATGGGCTGCGTGTATTGCCCGTCTTCTATGGCGGAGTCCCTGGAGGAGGCCTGCATGGTGCACGGCATCGACAGTGATGCGCTGACCGCTGACCTGAATGATGTGCTTCGTGAGTACGAGGAGAGTCAGACGGCTGCAGAATGAACATGAAAGAGCGGGTGCCGGCATGCTGCCGACACCCGCTTTTTTTGTTTTTTTAAAATCCTTGTTGACAAGTAGGAATTAAGATGGTAAAGTATGGTCATCGGTTAGATAAAGCTAACTGAACGGATTCAACGGATTCTCCTCCGTGAGTTCGATGCCGGACGACATGTCCTCCTGACCATAAGCATGGCGTTTCGGTAAATCTCCTGAA
>CAVAXR010000118.1:0-5089 GCA_963592375.1 Oribacterium sp.
GAGAAACGGTGTCTTGTACTGCGGCAGCTTTCTGAGCTTCGGCAGGATCCGCATTATCATGAATACTTCTCGAAGCTGGCCGTTTACTTCTGCTTCCGCTATATGATCGACGCGGCACTGGACGGAGATTTCCGGCGAAGCTTCCGGATGATCCGGCGAAGCCTCGAAGCCATCGAGCTTATGTGCCTTGCCCGGCTGCTGCCCGACACCGATAAGCGTGATGACGCGCCGACAGAAGCGCTAGCTTCCGCCCCGGCTGCTGTGCCGAAGACATTTCCCCGGGAGCTCACGGCTGAGGACATGATCGACATCGCGCATCTCTATTCCAAGCAGGTCGAGCACGACGAGGAGAATGTCATGATTATGAAGGAATGACTGCGTAAAAAAATCGTGACGTCAATTCAACGAAGTGGTATAATTCAGTTTTGGTTTTTGTGACACACGATGGAATGCGGATTGAATCCGCGCTTCCTTTATCGGCTGTGTCAGAAAGAAGCAAGTGAAAACTCAGTCCCAATGACGGGATCGCGCGGGTAAAGGGAGGCCCATACCTATGTTTAAAGTCGGTTTTGATAATGATCAGTATCTGAACACCCAGTCAGCGCACATCAAGGAGCGGATCGCCCAGTTCGGCGGCAAGCTTTACCTTGAGTTCGGCGGCAAGCTTTTTGACGACCATCATGCGAGCCGTGTGCTCCCGGGCTTCCAGCCGGATTCGAAGATCCGCATGCTGAGCCAGCTGAAGGATGATGCCGAAGTGGTGATCGTCATCAATGCCGGCGACATTGAGAAAAACAAGGTGCGCGGCGATCTGGGCATCACCTATGACGTGGATGTGCTGCGTCTCATCGATGCCTTCCGCGATTATGGTCTTTTCGTAGGATCCGTGGTACTGACCCGCTTCGACGGCCAGGAGAGCGCAGTGGCATACCAGAAGAAGCTGGAGGCGCTCGGCATTCGGGTATACCGGCATTATTCCATCCCGGGCTACCCCTCCAATGTTCCGCTGATCATCAGTGACGAGGGCTTCGGCAAGAACGAATATATCCGCACGACGCGTCCGCTGGTGGTGGTGACGGCACCGGGCCCCGGCTCCGGAAAGATGGCAGTCTGCCTGTCTCAGCTCTATCAGGAGCATAAGCACGGCGTAAATGCCGGCTACGCCAAGTTCGAGACCTTCCCGATCTGGAACATTCCGCTGAATCATCCGGTAAACCTCGCCTACGAGGCAGCGACAGCCGACCTTAACGATGTGAATATGATCGATCCCTTCCACCTGGAGGCCTACGGCAAAACCACCGTCAACTACAATCGTGACGTTGAGGTGTTCCCGGTGCTGAATGCCATGTTTAACCGGATCTACGGACAGTCTCCCTATAAGTCCCCGACGGATATGGGTGTGAATATGGCCGGCAACTGCATCGTTGACGATGCCGCCGTTTCCGAAGCATCCCGTCAGGAAATTATCCGCCGCTACTATAAGGCGATGGTGGATCTCCGGAAGGGCAACGGACGGCAGGAAATCGTCGACAAGGAGCAGCTCCTCATGGAGAAGGCCGGCATCACCATTGCAGACAGACCGGTGGCGGCCCGTGCCCTGCAGCTGCACGAGCTGACCGGTGCACCGGCTGCTGCGATCGAGCTCCCGGACGGTCGGGTTGTGACCGGCAGAACCACGGAGCTTCTCGGCGCCTGTGCCTCCATGCTGCTGAATGCACTGAAGACCATGGCCGGCATTCCGGATGAGGTGAAGCTGATTGCGCCGGAGGTCATTGAGCCGATTCAGCATTTGAAGACAGCACATCTCGGAAACCGCAACCCGCGTCTCCATACCAATGAGGTGCTGATCGCACTGTCGATCTGTGCCGCAGAGGATCCCAATGCGGAGCTCTGCATGAAGGAGCTGGAGAATCTGAGATTCTGTGAGGTGCACAGCTCCGTCATTCTTTCTGCCGTAGACGAGGGTACCTTCCACAGCCTCGGGGTAAATGTCACAACTGAGCCCCGGTATGAAAGCAAGAAGCTGTATCACAGGTGATCTGGTATGGGGCCCGCGAAGCCCCATACCTGATGATCAAAGCAGCATTTCCTTAGTTTCAGAGACAGCGTAGCAATGCGAGGTGATGTCCATGAGAGAAGTATTAGACGGAATTTATGAGGTGGTGCTTAACGGCAATGGTGTAAACGGCGTTGCACAGATCAAGATTTTTATTATACCGGGCCGGCCCGGCGAACGAAGCCTGATGATCGACACCGGCTTTAAGAATGCGGACTGCATGTATCATCTGGAGGAAGCACTCAAAAGTCTGGGAATCCGCATGACAGATCTGGATATTTTTCTTACACATCGCCATCACGATCACAGCGGCCTCTGCCCGATGTTCGCCAAGCAGGGTGCCACAATCTTCATGAATCCGGAGGAGGAACGGCATGCCTACGACTGTCTCGCCTATAAGGTGACAGCGGAGAGTCTGGAGGCGCAGAAGAAGGTCATGCAGTCCGTCGGCGTGACCTACCAGTGCGCGCCCGGTGTGTATGAATTTTTTCGGAAGATCGCGCAGCGTGTCCTGTCGCACGGTGACTGGGTCCTGGCGGGCGAGGCATTTCCCTATCGGAAAATGCAGGCGGGCCGGCATTTCGATTACGGGGACTATCATTTCGAGGCGCTGTCCCTGCGGGGACATACCTACGGGCAGCTTGGTCTCATCGATGAGGAGAAGAAGCTGCTGTTCTCGGCAGATCAGCTGATCAACGGTCTGTCGCCCATTGTGGCCACCACCTACCCGGATGAAGGCCTTCTGAACGGCTTTTTCCAGTCACTTGAGTGGATCAAGCATCACTGCAAAGAAGGCTGGAATATTTTGCCGGCCCACGGGGAGCGGATCGGGAATGTGCAGGAGGCTGTGGACAAAACCGTTTTTTCCTATCTCACAAAGCTTTCCAAGGCACGCGGGATTCTGCGGGAGCGGGCAGAGCATCCTGTGAACGGCAGCAGAGAGCTGACCTGCCGGCATGTGTCGGAGCTTGTCTACGGCATACAGGAATCCCCGAAGGACGAGGCAGAATTCTTTATGTACAAGATGACACTGACAAAGACCTATACCCTGCTTGAGTATCTTCACGATGAGGGCTTTCTCAATCGGCGGGAGGAGAACGGCATTTACTTCTGGTCATTAAGAGAAAAAGAAAAGGAAGACGAGGAATCGTAATTTGGCAGCAAGTATACTTAGTATTGAGCACCTCAGCAAGGTATTTACGGAACGACAGATTCTGAACGACACAGACTTTTATATTCAGGAGGGGGAGAAGGCGGCTCTCATCGGCGTGAACGGCACCGGCAAATCCACCCTTCTTCGCATTGCAGCGGGACTCACGGAGCCGGATGAGGGAAATGTCGTCAAGCGCCGGGGACTGAGCATCCGCTTTCTGCCCCAGAATCCCGAATTCGATCCGGAGGATACGATATTAGAAGCCATCGTTCATGACAATGAGGGAAAGCAGCATATTTATAATCTCGAGGCAGAAGCCCGGAAGCTGCTGACAAAGCTTGGCATCACGGAGTTTGAACAGAAAATCTCTACGCTGTCCGGCGGTCAGCGGAAGCGCGTGGCGCTGGCGTCCACACTGCTTTCTACGGCAGATCTGCTGATCCTGGACGAGCCGACGAATCATCTGGACGGCGCCATGTCTGAGTGGCTGGAGAATTATCTGAAGAGCTTCCGCGGCACCCTTCTCATGGTGACCCACGACCGCTATTTCCTGGACAGCGTCTGCAGCCGCATCATCGAGCTCGATCAGGGAAAGCTCTATTCCTATGATGCAAACTATGAGGGCTATCTCAGTCTCAAGGCAGAGCGGATGGACATCGCGAAGGCGCAGGAGCGGACCCGGCAGAACATTCTCCGCACGGAGCTCGCCTGGATTCGCCGGGGCGCCAAGGCCCGGACCACAAAGCAGAAGGGAAGAATCCAGCGCTACGAAAAGTTGTCCGCCATGCACGGGCCGACGCCGGAGGAGGAGATGAAGCTTTCCTCGGTGACTACGCGGCTCGGTAAGTCCACAATCGAATTAAATCATGTGACAAAGGGCTACGGTGATCGCTGCCTGATCCGGGATTTTACATACAATTTCCTGCGGAATGACCGCGTGGGCATCATCGGACCGAACGGTGCCGGCAAATCTACACTGGTGAAGCTCATTGCCGGCTGGCTCAAGCCCGACAGCGGCGAGCTAAGCATTGGACAAACGGTGCGGATCGCCTACTTCAGTCAGGAAAACGAAGAGCTGGACGGCAGCCAGCGCGTGATCGATGCCGTGCGCTCCATCGCGGAATATGTGCATACGACAGACGGCCTCATCAGTGCCAGCGTCATGCTCGACCGCTTCCTGTTCCCGCCCTCCCAGCAGTTTATGAAGGTGGAGAAGCTGTCCGGCGGCGAGAAGCGGCGGCTGTATCTGCTGCGGGTTCTCATGAGTGCGCCCAACGTGCTGATTCTGGATGAGCCGACGAACGACCTCGACATCCGCACCATGACGATCCTCGAGGACTATCTCGACCGCTTTGCCGGCATCGTCATTACCGTTTCCCACGACCGCTATTTCCTGGATCGTGCCGTGAACCGGATCTTTGCCTTCGAGGGCGACGGGAAGCTCGTACAGTACGAGGGCGGCTTCACCGATTACCAGGTGGAGTTCCTGCGGCGGCATCCCGAGCTCGATGCATCGCAGGGCGTCTTTTCTCAGGCCGGAGCCATTGCCGGGATTGCTGCCGGGGGAAATGCCGGCGGTGCGGGTGCCGGAGCAAAGGCAGAAGGCAGCGCAGACAGCGTACCGGCATTCGCAGGCAGTGCAGAACCGGCCGGCCGCGGCAAGGGCTGGTCCAGCCCCCATAAGCTCAAGATGAGCTATCAGGAGAAGAAGGACTGGGAAAGCATTGAGGCGGACATCGAAGCGCTGGAGGAGAAGATCGCTGGCTGTGAAGCGGAATATCTCAAGTACAGCAGTGACTTCCACAAGCTGAACGAGATCACGAAGGAAAAGGAAGGACTGGAGCAAATGCTGGAGGAGAAGATGAACCGCTGGGAATATC
>CAVAXR010000119.1:0-5088 GCA_963592375.1 Oribacterium sp.
GCACCGAGACGTGCCGCCGTAATGGCGGCCATCAGACCGCCGGCGCCGGCACCCACCACAATAATTTCTCTCTTTTCCATATTTTCTCCGTTTGCCTTACTTCACAAAGCGCTTCAGCCGTCCGCCCATGGGCATGTTGTCCAGGTCCTCCCGAGTAAAAGCATGCAGCAGAAGCAGCACACCGAAATACACGATCACTGCGGCCAGCACCGCCGGCATGACAGCAACGGCTGAACCGATCCGTCCGAGGCGCAGCCCCTCCGGAAGCACCAGGGAAATGCCCGTATATACACCGAAGGCCGCAGCACCCATGATCAGTCCCGCCAGCAGCGGCAGTCCGAATACCTCTCCGATGGCAATGCGGCAGTGGGCATAACGGCGAATCGCACGCTGGTTCAAAACACACATAATCAGTGCGAAGATAATGTTGGACAATACCACTGCATAGATGCCAAGCCCTGCAAACATGAGTCCCAGCAGTGCCAGAATATGCAGGATCAGGGAAATGAAGGCGTTTCTGAGCGGAACGTTCAGGCGCCCGAGCCCCTGCAGGATCGCATTGGAAATCGTAGACAGGGAATAGAACAGCACTGCCAAAGCGCCCACTCTCGTGAGATTGATGAGCAATGCAACATTTTTTCCCGGAAACAGCATGCGGCAGATCGGCTCTGCCAGCACAGCAAGTCCGATGGTGGCCGGAATCGCGATCAGCATGGTGAAGCGGATGCTGTAGCGCACACGGGAAACCGTATCCTTCCGATTCCGCTCCTCCACGGCGCGCGTGAGACTCGGAATCAGCGAGGAGGACAGCGCATTCGCCAGCGCCACCGGAATGTTGAACAGGATATGATACTCGCCGAAGATGCCCCACTCTGTCACGATCTCCTTGCTCCGTCCGAGATAGGTCTGCACATTTCCGAACAGATAGTCATCGATGACCGAGGAAATGTTATATACCGTACTGGAGATCAGGATCGGCACCATAGTGGCCGCCAGCACCACGGCAATGGCGCCGTAATCGTCCACGCCGCTTGTATCATGCCGTGCCGAACGCCGCAGCTGCTGCCGCTGAGAAAGATACAGCATAATAAAGAAAAGCAGTGCAATCAGCGCACCGGCCCCCGTTCCGATACAGCCGCCGGCTGCACCGAAGGCATAGGTATACTCCGAATCACCGTACAGAAGATTCGCGGTCTCTCCCTTATGAAAGAGAATATAGGCTGCCAGCACCGAAATCACCGCATTCAGAATCTGCTCAAGAATCTGCGAAATCGCCGTCGGCACCATATCTCCCGTTCCCTGAAAATAGCCGCGGAGAATCCCCAGATACGCCATGATCCACACTGTCGGTGCCAGCGCCTTCAGTGCGAAGGCGCAGTATGGCTTCTGCAGCAGATCCGCAATGGTGTAGCAGCCGAACCAGAGCACTGAAAACATAACGGCACCGATCACCGTCGCATACAGAAAAGCTGCCTTCAGCACCCGCACCGTATTCCGGTATTTCTCCTTTGCAAGGTTTCCCGACACAATGCGGGAAATCGCCGTCGGCATGGAATAGCTGGACAGGATCAGCAGCAGGGAGTAAATGCTGAACGCGCTGGTATAGTAGCCGTTTCCCTCCGCGCCGATGATCGCTGTCAGCGGTACGCGGTAAACCATGCCGATGATGCGCACCAGAATCCCGGCCGCCGCCAGAAGGGAGCCCTGCACCACAAAGTTCTTTCGCCGGTTCACCTTCCTCATCGCCGGCGTCTGCATCATTTTCCGGTTCTGCTGTGCAGCTCTCCGTCCGGCATGTCTTCCTGTCTCACTCATCTTGTATATCCCTTTCCTGTGAGAATCTCCTCCTGCCGTCTCTCCATCTCGAGACGCTCCTCATCCGCCATGTGATCATAGCCGAAAAGATGCAGCATGGAATGAGCCACCAGGAAAGCAAGCTCCCGTTTCTCCGCATGTCCGTACTCTGCAGCCTGGCTCTCGATCCGGTCCTGATTCAGCACAATATCGCCAAGCAGCAGTTCACCCGTATCCGGATCGAAAATAGAAGGATCGTCCTCGTCCAGGCTCTCAAAATCCGCCGGTGCACTGTATTCTGCCATCGGGAAGGACAGCACGTCTGTCGGGGCATCGATCTGCCGCATCTCACGGTTGATCTCATGGATGCCGTCATTGTCCGTAATCAGCACGCTGACCTCACATTCGTAGGGACAGTGCTCATAATCCACCGCCGCCTCCACAATTTCCCGAATGATCGCTTCCCAATCAAGCTGCAGACGCTTTTCCGTTTCAAAATCTATATTGATGGTCATCTTGCCGTTTCCTCTCTGTCATTCACCGCTGATTCTGCCCGCGGTCGCCCATCCGCTTCATTCCGTAGGCCTTCGGCGAGCTCTTCCGTGCTTCCCGCTTCTTTTCATCGCGCTCGTAGGCATTGACGATCCGCTGCACCAGAGGGTGCCGCACCACATCCGCACTGCTCAGCTCCGCAAAGGCGATCCCCTCCACGTTCTTCAGCACCCGCAGCGCATCCTCCAGCCCGGACCGCTTGCCTTCCTCCAGATCCTTCTGGGTCAGGTCACCGGTCACGATCACCTTCGAGCCGAAGCCGATACGGGTCAGAAACATCTTCATCTGCGCCGGTGTGGTGTTCTGCGCCTCATCCAGGATAATGTAGGCGTTGTCCAGAGTACGGCCGCGCATATAGGCAAGGGGCGCCACCTCAATCAGACCTTTTTCGGAGTTCGCCAGATATTGCTCCGCGCCCATGATCTGATAGAGGGCATCATAGAGCGGCCGCAGATACGGATCCACCTTGGACTGCAGATCTCCCGGCAGGAAGCCAAGCTTCTCTCCGGCTTCAATCGCCGGTCTTGTCAGGATAATGCGGGATACCTCCTGCTCGCGAAAAGCCGTAATGGCCATCGCCATGGCGAGATAGGTCTTACCGGTACCGGCCGGGCCGATGCCGAAGGTGATCATATTGCTGCGAATCTTGTCCACGTATTCCTTCTGTCCCAGCGTTTTCGGCTTCACCGGCTTTCCCAGGGCTGTTCTTGCCAGAATGTCCTTGTCGATCTCCACGATGCCGGCAGCAGACTTCTCAGAAACGGTCAGTGAAATGGCATAATCCACATTCTGCTCGCTGATGACATTTCCCCGCATGGACAGCTGGATCAGATTTTCGAATACAGTCTTCGCCTTCTGACAGTCCCGTTCCTCGCCCAGAATCTTCATGATGCCGTTCCGGTCAATAACGGTAACATGAAAGGCCCGTTCAATTTTCTTCAGATATGAATCCATTTGCCCGATGACATTTCTCTCATGCTCAACAGGGATATCAATGATTTGCTCGCTTGCTGCCATATTCCTCCTGACGCTCTGCATCCTGCAGAGACTAAGAAAGCCCCAATTCATCTCTGAATCAGGGCTACTTAATTGCTATTGATTAGTTGAACTTACGCTTTCTAGCTGCCTCAGACTTCTTCTTACGTCTTACGGACGGCTTCTCGTAATGCTCTCTCTTACGAATTTCCTGCTGGATGCCGGCCTTAGCACAGTTTCTCTTGAATCTGCGTAATGCGCTGTCCAGGGACTCGTTCTCTTTAACGATAACATTAGACATGCTGAAACCCAAACCTCCCTCCGGGTGCAAACTAGTATCTATTATAGTCAGGCTTCAGAATTTGTCAAACACTTTTTGAAATTTTTTTAGCGCATCCACTTGTCATAGAGATTCTGCAGCTGGCTGGTGAACTTTGCGAGATCCTTATTCGTGCCGCCGTAGTTGGCCTTGACCGCAGTGAGCAGCTTGTTGTAGGCGGCCACAAGACGATCATAGGCAGAATCGGAGGATCTGCGGCGACCGGCAATCTGCACCTCCGGCACACCGTATTTCTGAGGATCGGCCTTCGTCTCCGGCTTCACGAACGGCACCGGCTCAGCCACGGAAATCCATTCATTCTTCGCAAGATCGAATACCGATCCCGAATACGGGCAGTCCACCCGGAATCCCTTCTGCCGGCGAATCATTTCAGACAACGTCTCCATCGAGGAATCATTGCCGTGCACCAGGAATACCCGATCCGGCTGATTCTCGTACGCGCCGATCCAGCGCAGCAGCCCTTCCTGATCCGCATGACTGGACATGGCCGGCATCGTGGCAATTTCCGCCTTCACAGCAAATTCCTCACCGAAAAGCTTTACGGTCTCGGCACCATCCAGAAGCTGCCGTCCCAATGTTCCCTCCGCCTGATAACCTGCAAAAACGATCGTGCTTTCCGGCCGCCAGACATTGTGCTTGATATGATGACGAATACGACCCGCATCGCACATGCCGGAGGCAGAAATGATCACCTTCGGTGTCTCATCAAAATTGATCATCCGGGATTCCTCGGAGGTAATCGAAAGATTCAGTCCCTTAAATGCAATGGGGTTGATGCCCTTCTCCACCAGCGCACGCGTCTCATCATCGTAGCAGTGATTCAGCTCCCGGGTAAACACGTGCGTGGCCTCTACCGCCAGCGGACTGTCCACATAGACCGGAAATCCCTCATGTCCCTTGATGAGATGCTCCGCCTTGATCCTTCGGTAAAGATACAGGAGCTCCTGGGTACGTCCCACAGCAAAGGCCGGCAGCACCACATTGCCGCCGCGGTCCAGCGTTCTCTGGGTAATGTTGACGAGATCCTGCAGATGATCCACGCTGCGGTCATGGTGCCGGTCCCCATAGGTGGACTCCATGATCACATAATCCGCTTCCTTTATATATTCCGGATCCCGAATCAGCGGCTTGTCGCAATTTCCGATATCTCCCGAGAAAACCAGCTTTTTCTCGACACCGTTCTCCTTCAGGTATATCTCAATGGAAGACGAGCCCAGCAGATGTCCCGCATCTATGAAACGGATCTCCACACCCTCTCCCAACTCGACCTTGTCATTGTACGGGATGCCCTTAAAATGATCCAGTACGTTGTTGGCATCGTTGAGATCATAGGTCGGGTACACTTCAGGAAGTCCCGCACGCTGTCCCTTCCGGTTCTTCCACTCGGCCTCCTGCATCTGAATGTGCGCACTGTCCCGCAGCATGAT
>CAVAXR010000120.1:0-5075 GCA_963592375.1 Oribacterium sp.
GCGGTGGCCCATTGACATATACGTCCCCCGTCAGGTAGATGCCGCTGCTGCCCTGAATGGTCATTCTCGTCCCCGCGTAGAGATATACGTTCTCGTCCGCCTCCACGCTGATGCCGCTGGCGCTCTGCAGCTTCATGGCAAATCCCACGCCCCGCACATAGTTGGTGTAGATAAACATGCGGTAGGTTCGCTCATACTCCGTGCCCGCGCCCTGATTGTCCAGCCGGATGCCGCCCGCCACATAGCTGGTGGACAGGTAGCAGAACTCGATCTCGCCGCCCACGCTGCCGTTGGCCTTTAATACGCTCTGGAAGGTGCTGCCCTCGATGGTGCAGCCGTAGATGTCGATGGCCTCGATGGTGCCGGTCGTGATGTTGTCCCCATTGATGGTCGTCCAGCCGCTGGTGGACAGGTCGGTAAAGGTCACCATGCCGGAGAAGCTGATGGACTGGCTGCTCAGCTGCACGCCGTTCGCCAATAGCCGGATGGTGGAGCTGGACGAACCATTGGTCACGCTCAGCGTCATGCCGTTCACCGTCTGCGTCAGCGTCGAGATGTTCCCCTCCGCGTCCGAGATGCGGCTCGTTAAGCTCGTGGCCGTCTGCTGCAGGGTGGAGATGTTTCCTTCCGCGCTGGTGATGCGGCTCGTTAAGCTGTTCGATGTGGCGGTCAGCTGCGTGATGTTGCCCTCCGCGTCGCTCAGCCGCGCCCCCAGCCCCGCCGCCGTCACCGTCAGGGCAGAGATATTCGCCTCGTCATCCTTCAGCTGGATATACACCGGCTCCGTGATGATGTTTGCGATCTCCTCCAGCCCCGTGTCGTTGAAGTTGTCCTTGTCAAGGTTCCCCATGCTGTACTTCAGCTGTTCCAGCAGCATGTAGAGGTAGCTCGTGATCTTCTCGAACTTCTCGTCCGTGCTCTGCTCCTGTGTCAGCATGGGGAAGGTGGTGTCCGCGCTCAATAGGTTCGATGGCATCCTTCATGCCTCCTTTCGCTCAGAAGGCGGAGACCGGCGGAATATACCGGCCTCCGCCTCTCGTTCAGTCCTTTACGGCAGGCTCCATGCCCATGGCCTTCAGCTTGCGGTCGAAGGCTCCGCCGCGATACTCCAGCACAAGCGTGCGCACCATATCGTGGCTCAGGTCGATGATGTCGTCGTTGCCCGTGGGGTCGCTGCCGTCCCCGCCGAGGATGTTGGCATCCATCAGCTTCTCGATGATGTCGTGGAACTCCTTGTACTGGATGTCCCGCAGCCGTTCGTATCTCGCCATGTTTTCCTCCTCCAGTCGTTCGTTTACTTCCTTTGCGATCTGTCCGTGATGCTCATACAGCCAGTTGCCGGGGCAGCTCTTGTTGGCAAACCACCGGTGCACCGTCATGTTCTGCTTGTCCGTCTGCCCGATGAGGCTCTTGTCCGCTCTCCACCGCAGCTCCGGGATGTTGTTCCTCCGGCAGATGTCCACCAGCAGGTCGATGAGGCTCTTGTAGGCCGCGTCTGTGATCGGCCACGGCTCGCCTGTGGCGCAGTTGGCCACCTCGATGGTCACGGCGCGGTTGTCGTTGCTGCCGCTCGACGTGCACCAGCTCCGGTTGGCCTCGTCCACATACAGCGCGATTCTGCCGTCGCTGCCGATGCCGTAGTTGCTGCTGGCCTGTCGGCTCTTGTCGGCGAACAGCTTGCCGCAGCTCTCCACGCTCAGGTTCCCCGCCATGCAGTGGATGCTGATGGTGTCGATCTCGTGCTTTCTCCTGCCGGAATGGTTCGGGCTGAGCTTGGTGTAGCTCACCAGCTTACTGTTGCTCATGGCTCTCCTCCCCGTGCTTCAGGGCGTAGACCGCCGCCTCGATCATCGCGTTGATGCGCGTCTCGTCCAGTGTCACGCCGTGCTCCTCCAGCCAGTTCAGGACGTAGGCTTTCTTCTCCTCGCCCCGCCCGCTGCCGGTGTAGATTTGCTCCGCCGCGCTCACGGCGATCTTCACCCACGCCTTGATCTCCGCCTGCTGCTGCGCCGTTGTGCGGCTCTTGATGTACGGAATGACGATGGCGGTGATGACCGCCGCGATGAGGGCGAACACCGCCTCGATGATGATGGTGATGTCTGTCATAATGGCTCCTTTCATAAATCCGTGACCTGTTCTTCCTTCTTGCCCACGCTGCCGAAGCTCTCCCGCTTTTCAAACAGGCTCTTCGCGCAGTACAGCAGCACCACGCCGATGATCTCCGTCACCGCCGTCCGGCTCAGGCTCTCCGCGATCTCCGTCCTGCCGAGGAAGGCGAGACCGTAGCTGCACCACACCCAGCCGATGCCGTTTATCAGGCACGCCCACACGATGCGCTTGGTGGTCGTTGCCTTGCTGGTGCGCTTCTTCTCGTGCCTTCCGCTCATGCGCCCTTCTCCAGATCGTCGATGCGGTGGTTGGCCACCTTCAGCTTTTCCTCGAATACGTCCGCCTTTGTCTCCAGATTGTACATCCGCTCCACAAGCGTGTTGTGCTTGTTGACCTTCTTCTCCAGCTCCTCCAAGCGGTAGGCGATGAGCGCGGCGCTCTTCCGGTTGGCGAAGTATGCCCCCGCCATGGTGCCGATCAGGCTCAGCACAGCCACAATGATGGATTCCGTCATGCCGTGACCTCCGTCCAGCCGTACACGCCCGGCTCCCACACATTCGCGGCCACGTCGCTCGTCCAGTGCTTTTCGTTGTGGCTCACCTTTGCGCCCTTGTCATAGGCATCCGTGCTGCCCACCGGCTGGCTCCACTCCGGCCATTCCTCCGCCGGGTCGGAGATGTTTACCCACAGCGACGGGCTGTCCTCCGGTGTCCAGTCTGCCTGCGAGGTGTGCGCCTGCAGGCATTTGTAGAGCTTGTCGCCCCGCGCTCTGATCTGCCCTGCGGTGTAATCGATCGGATACGCCCACGGGCTGAACAGCTCCGCGTGCTCGCTGGCTGTGGTCTCGTCGATGCTGCCGCCCTCCGCCAGCGTCACGAAGGCGATGCCCACGGCCTCGCTGCTGCTCCGGATGACCGTGCCTGCGTCCTTCTCGATGATCTGCACCTCCTCCAGCTCCTCCAGCCCCGTCCTGCCGTACAGGCGGTATGCCGTGCCGTTTGCCGCGATGCCCTGCGCCTCGTCCTCCCCGCAGAGGATATAGAAGCCCTCCTCGTGCTTTCGGATATAGTTGGGCTTCTCCGTCAGGCACAGCGCCTCGCCGCCCTTTCTGATCTCAAACATGTCCTTTCACTCCTTCATCAGTCGTTTGTAAAACCTGTCCATCCGCCGCAGGATGCGGTAGCTGTCGCCGCGCTTCATGTGGCCGCGCCAGCTCTCGTAGGCTGTGCGGATGTCCGCTTCCTTCATTTTGCCTTCTGCCATCCATCTTCGGAAGGTCTTCAGCTTCCGCCGCATCCGCCTTGCGCTCTTGCGGCACATCTTCCGCCGTACTTTTCCGGTCTTCGTGAGCAGAAACCGTGTCTTCAGGAACCGCAGCTCCGTCAGCTTCACGATGCGCGTCTTCCTCTCATTCAGCCGGATGCCGAGCTTTTCGCATACGCTGCGGATTTCCGTCAGGCAATGTGCCAGATACGCCCGGCTCTCGTGGATGAGATAGCCGTCGTCCATGTATCTGCCGTAGCCCTTGATGTGTAATTTCTCCTTGATGAAGTGGTCAAGCCGGTTCGGCAGCATCAGCGCGTCGATCTGGCTCACCTGACTACCGAGGCCGAAGCCCTGCTCGCCAAAGTCCTCCATCAGCCCGCACGCCAGCTTTCGCACCCGCTCATCCCGGATGCGCCGCTCGCTCTCGCGGTAGATCGGCGCGTGGGGTGCCGAGTTGAAGTAGTCCGAAAAGTCGAACACCAGCGCCCAGCCTTCCGTCCCGTGCCTGCGGTAGTGCCGCTGCAGGTGGCATGTCAGCCTGTCCATGGCAAAGTCGATGCCCTTGCCCTTCAGGCTCGCCGCGTTGTCGTAGACGAACGCCGCCGAGAATAAAGGCACCAGCGCGTTGTCGCATAAACAGCGCTGCACCACCCGCTCCGCGATGTGCACGCTGCGGATGTGCCGCAGCTTCCCGCGCTCCATCAGGTCAAAGGCGTAAAAGCCCTTGCTCTTCCATCTGCCGTCCATCAGCTCCCGGTGCGTCCGGGCGATGTTGGCGGCAAAGCTGCCGAGATACCGCTGCGTGGAGCATTTCCAGCCCACGCCCTTGCAGCATTCCCGTCCCGCGCGGTACAGGTTCTCGTAGCAGAACACCTGTGCGAAGTCTCCGCACGCCTCGCTTCTGGCATCCCTCCGCCGCTGACGCTCCGCTTTTCTTCTCCTGTACCGCGCCTCGTGTCTCTCTTCACTGGTCATAGTTCTCCCTGCCCGTTTGGGCATCCCCTGTACGGAATGATTCTTGGGTGCGTGTTCTATCCGCGTGGCAGTACCAGCCATGGAACGGGCTATCCGCACGTTCGCCCGCCATGCAAGCAGCGTCCGGCTGACTGCATCAGAGGATTGTTTTGGCTGTGCCGGGAACAAGCTCTCCTTCTGCAAGGGTGCTGCTTCGCCGCTGCCGGTTACTGTCCTGACCCGTCTCTTGCAGAATCCGAAGGCCACGCCATTCGCGTTGCTGGCGTTGTTGTAGTTGGCGTTGCCGTTGCTGTTGACATTGCAGAAATTCGTGGAGTTGCTGCCATTCGGAGAGCGCTCCCACCAGTTGTTCGCGCTGCCGCAAGTGCAACAGATATAGAGCTTGACCCATGTTTTTCATTCCGGAAGGTCTTTGTACCGCTGCCGGTCGTTCTTCTTCACAGCGGCGATGAGCTTGGCCTCCTCGTTTATCAGTTCGCCCCAGCGCTGCATCGCCTTGTGTATCCATCCGTAGCCCTCCGGGTTCTGCAAAATGCTGTCGTACAGCAGCTGCAGCTTCGGGCTGAGGTTCTGCAGCGCGTTGTTCGCCCGCGTCAGCTCGTCGCGTCTGAGCTGTGCCTCGTGCCGGTTCGTCGGCCAGATGTTGTTCGCCGCCCGCACCCGGTCGTGCACCTCGCTCGATAGTTCCATGATGCGTCCCGTCAGAAACCGCTCGTACCGCTTCG
>CAVAXR010000121.1:0-5023 GCA_963592375.1 Oribacterium sp.
GCATGGACAGTGCCCGGTGTGCTGGGCTCCAGAATGACCGGCGGCGGCTTCGGCGGCTGCACCGTATCTATCGTGAAGGACGAGGCCGTCGAAAACTTCGAGAAGATCGTCGGCGAGACCTACAAGAAGGAAATCGGCTACGACTGCACATTCTACGTGGTATCTATAGGTGATGGGCCAGCGGAGGTTTTTGCATAAGGCAAAAACCGGAGCGATACGACATGCAGTATTTGCTTCGAATAAAGAGCAGAATAAGAAAGAAAAGCAGGCGAAGCAAAACTGCATGCTCGCCGAAGGCGAGTTCCTCGAGAGCAACAAGCTCGAGAGGAATCCCGAAGAAGTATAAGGAATTTAGCGGAGCTTTAAACAACGTATACGGGAGGAAAATAAAATGAAAATTCTGGTTACAGGCGGTGCGGGCTATATCGGAAGCCATACCTGTGTGGAGCTTCTGGACAATGGCTACGAGGTCGTGATTCTGGATAACCTTTACAATTCCAACGAGAAGGCCGTGGACCGGATCGAGGAGATCAGCGGCAAGAAGGTAAAGTTCTATAAGGCTGACATGCTGGATAAGCCGGCCATGACTGCCATCTTTGATGAAAACCCGGACATTGCGGCCGTGATTCATTTTGCCGGCTTAAAGGCTGTCGGCGAGTCTGTGCGGAAGCCGGTGGAGTACTATCAGACCAACATCAACGGCACACTGAATCTTGTGGATGTAATGCGTCAGCATGGCTGCAAAAACATTATCTTCTCTTCCTCGGCAACGGTGTACGGCGATCCGGCGCAGATCCCCATCACAGAGGAGTGCCCGAAGGGAACCTGCACAAATCCCTATGGCTGGACCAAGTGGATGCAGGAGCAGATCCTGACCGACATTCATACGGCGGATCCGGAGTGGAACGTGATCCTGCTTCGTTACTTTAACCCGATCGGTGCCCACAAGTCAGGTCTCATCGGTGAGGATCCGAAGGGCATCCCCAACAACCTGCTTCCGTACGTGGCACAGGTGGCCATCGGCAAGCTTCCGCAGGTAAATGTCTTCGGCAATGATTACGATACTCCCGACGGCACCGGCGTGCGCGATTATATTCATGTGGTGGATCTTGCCCGCGGTCATGTGAAGGCTATCGAGCGTCTTGAGAAGAAGGACGGCGTGTTTGTCTGCAACCTGGGTACCGGCAAGGGCTATTCCGTACTGGATGTGGTACATGCCTTTGAGAAGGCCTGCGGCAAAGAACTTCCGTATGTGATCCAGCCCCGCCGTGCAGGTGATGTGGCTACCTGCTACTCCAGCCCGGAGAAGGCGGCGAAGGAGCTCGGCTGGACTGCAGAGTACGACCTTGAGGATATGTGCCGGGATTCCTGGAACTGGCAGTCCAAGAACCCGAACGGCTACAATTCATAAGAGAGGGAGGGAAGTATTATGGAGCTTGTACAGGAAAATGTGAAGAAGCTCGCAGCCTATGCGCTGCGCACCGGTCTGATTCAGCCGGAGGATATGCACTGGGCGTTAAATACGATCATCTTAAATCTGAAGCTTGCAGAGGCAGAGACAGATGCCACTTCGGTGGAGGCAGAGGCCGCTGCCATTCCGGCGGCAGCCCTGGAGGATGGCTCCTACCTGGAAGCTGTGCTGAAGACATTAACCGACTATGCAGTGGAGAAGGGACTTACCGACGGCGACAGCGTCGTATTCCGTGATCTCTTTGATACGAAGCTCATGGGTGCCCTGACGGCGAGACCCTCTGAGGTGGTGCGGGATTTCAAGGCAAAATATGCAGAGAGCCCGGAAGAGGCAACGGATTTCTACTACAATTTCAGCCGGAATACCGACTACATCCGCCGCTACAGAGTGCGGAAGGACATGAAGTGGAAGGCGGAAACGGAGTACGGTGACCTGGATATCACGATTAATCTTAGTAAGCCGGAGAAGGACCCGAAGGCCATTGCGGCAGCCGGAAAGGCTAAGCAGACCGGCTATCCCAAGTGTCAGCTCTGCCGCGAGTGTGAGGGCTATGCAGGCCGTGCGGACTACCCGGCCCGGGAAAATCACAGAATCATCCCGATCACGGTGCAGAACAAGCCCTGGGGCTTCCAATACTCTCCTTACGTTTACTATAATGAGCACTGCATCGTACTGAATACGGAGCATACGCCGATGAAGATCGACCGGGCAGCCTTCCGGAAGCTCTTTGATTTCGTTGCCCTGTTCCCGCATTACTTTGTGGGCTCCAATGCGGATCTGCCGATCGTGGGCGGTTCGATTCTTGCACACGAGCATTTCCAGGGCGGACATTACGATTTCGCTATGGCCAAGGCACCGGTGGAAAGAAGCTTTTCTGTTGAGGGCTATGAGGATGTTGAGACCGGCATTGTGAAGTGGCCGATGTCTGTCATCCGTCTGTCCGGCACGGACACAGAGCGCATCACGGAGCTTGCAGACCGGATTCTCACAAAGTGGAGAGCATACACAGACGAGAGCGCCTTTATCTTCGCGGAGACAGACGGCGTGCCGCATTCGACGATCACACCGATTGCCCGGAAGCGCGGTGAGAAATTTGAACTGGATCTGGTGCTTCGTAACAACATCACCACAGAGGAGCATCCGCTGGGCGTATTCCATCCGCACGCAAAGCTCCACCATATCAAGAAGGAGAACATCGGCCTCATCGAGGTTATGGGTCTTGCGGTGCTGCCGGCCCGGCTTCGTCAGGAGATGGAGGATCTGAAGAAGGCAATTCTTGCCGGAGAGGATCTGACAAAATCGGAATCTCTTGAGAAGCATGCTGAGTGGGTGTCTGAGTTCCTGCCGCAGTACCCGGATATCAGCGCCGAAAACATTGACAGTATCATCCAGGCAGAGATCGGCAAGGTATTCATGCATGTGCTGGAGGATGCCGGCGTTTACAAGCGTACCGCCGAAGGACAGGCGGCATTCGACCGGTTTGTGAAGAGTATCTGAGAATCATAGAAAAAGGAGGATACCATGGAGCTGAGCTATCAGAAAATTTATGTGAACGGAGTGGATGCACCGCTGAAAGTGAGAAAGGGACATTTCGCCAGCAATCATGCGCATACCAATTATCATCTGGACCTTACGACGCTGAAGGCCAGAGCCAGTGAAGCGCAGGACATTGCGGCAGGGCTTTGCCAGCGTTACTTCTACAGCATGATTGACACCATTGTCTGCATGGAGGGAACAGAGGTGATTGGTGCCTACCTTGCAGAGGAGCTGACAAAGACCGGCTTCATCAACACCAATGCACACAAGACCATTTATGTGATGTCGCCGGAGTACAATTCCAATTCCCAGATCATTTTCCGCGACAATCTGAAGGGGATGATCACCGGCAAGAACGTGCTGGTGCTGGAGGGTGCGATCTCGACGGGCCGCACCGTCAACCGCATGCTGGAGGCAATCCAGTACTACGGCGGCAAGGTGGCCGGCATCACAGCCATTTTCTCTGCTGTGTCGGACATCAACGGCTATCCGGTGCTTTCGGTTTTCGGTAAGGAGCAGCTTCCGGACTATATGAGTGTGGACTATCGTGAGTGCCCGCTCTGTAAGGCCGGTGAGAAGCTGGATGGCCTGGTAAACGCCTTCGGTATCTCGCTGCTGTAGGAAATCGGATATCCTGTTGGGAGAGGTGCCCGGCAAATGAGTTGTTGGGCATATGGTAATCCTGGCGTAAAATAGTGAAGAGGAGGGCTAAGGACCCTCCTCTTTTGAATTTGGCAGCTATTTGCAAACTTGACAATATTTGTTTCGCGTATTACATTTGTATTACAAATGATAAAGGAGAAAAATTATGTCTACAATCAGTCTTAGAGTGCCGGATGAAGAATTGTCCTTATTTAAGGGATACGCCAAAATCAACAACAAGAGCCTTTCTGATGTCATCAGGAGTACAATGCTTCGGTGTATTGAAGATGAGTATGATGCTAAAGTTTTTGCGGAATATGAGAAAGATAAAGCGGAAGGAAACGTAAAAACTTATACGCATGACCAGGTATGGGAAGAACTCGGCTTATGAAGTATGAAGTGAAATATACCGAGAAGGCGATAAAGTCATTAAAAAAGCTGGATCGCTCAGTGCTGGTAATGATCAAGGCATGGATTGAGAAAAATCTGGTCGATACAGAAAATCCGAAAGCGCACGGAAAAGGTTTGACCTCGAATCGCAGCGGTCAGTGGAGATACCGGGTTGGAGCATATCGCATTCTGGCGGAGATACAGGATGATGTGTTGGTGATTCTCCTGATCGATATTGGGAATAGAAGCAGTATATACGATTCATGACCGCAACGGAGATATTGCGCAAATTAGCAGGAGGAAACAGACATGCAGAAATTTGACTGGCAGAGATTTGATTTTCGCGATATTCGCGCGGAGGAGGGCGCGGAAGCGGCAGAGATCGAGAAAATATGCTTTCCGCCCAATGAGGCCTGCAGTGAAGAGCACATGAAGGAGCGGGCAGAGAAGGCAGCAGACACCTTTCTGGTGGCCTATGACCGGGTGAACCACAAGATCGCAGGCTTTCTGAATGGGCTTCCCACAGATGAGGAGGCGTTCCGGGATGAATTTTTCACCGACATTACCCTTGGAAAGCCGGAAGGAAAGAATGTCATGCTGCTCGGACTGGACGTGCGGCCGGAGTATCGCCACAGAGGACTGGCCACTGCAATCATGGATTTCTATATGGACCGGGAAGCGGAAAAGGGACGGGAGCGGCTGATCCTGACCTGTCTGCCGCGCCTTGTGGATTTTTACCGCGGACTGGGCTTTTCGGAGCGGGGCGTTTCGGCATCCGTGTGGGGCGGTGAGCAGTGGATGGAAATGTCGGCGGAGCTGTAGAGCGAGCTTGGGCTTCAATCTGGCATTCCCCGGATTGCTTCGCTGCGTGCGTTGCTTTTGCGTCTCCTGCAGGCTGTGCTGTCGTCAAACGCAAGAGCTTAAATTGAGGTAACTGTTTAGCACCACATCGCCACATCGCTTCGCGATGCGCGATGTGGCGGT
>CAVAXR010000122.1:0-5022 GCA_963592375.1 Oribacterium sp.
AACTGGAGGAATGCGGATTTATTCGGAAATTCAATGATTTTTCGAAAAAAGAGCATGAAGCGTTCTATCAGTTGACCGATCCGTTTACTGCATTTTGCATTCGTTTTATGCAAAACAAACAATTTGACGCGTGGAGAGCATACATTAACTCACCGGGCTATAATGCTTGGCGGGGAAATGCCTTCGAGGCGGTATGCCTGAATCACATTGAACAGATAAAGGCTGCGCTGGGCATAAGCGGGATAGAAACCAGTGAATTTGCATGGAAGACCAGCGGGACGGAAAATGGGGCTCAAATTGATCTGATTATCAGCAGAAAGGATGGCGTGGTCAATCTTTGTGAAATGAAGTATACCAACGAGGTATATGCGCTGGACGCGGATGAGTATGAAAGACTTCAAAATCGGGTGGCACAGTTTCAAAAGCAGACCGGCACGAGGAACGCAATACACATCACGTTGATCTGCGGAAGCGGATATAGGAGAAACAAATACTCCGGAATCGTTCAGAATGTCATTGAGAAGGATGCGCTGTTTGAGGATTGATGATCGATGCCGGAAGAGACGTTTCCCTCTTGACAAAGATACCCCTTGGGGGTATCTTTTATTATACATTGGAATATAGGGGGCGGGGGTATGCACGGGCGATGTGCTGCGAACGCCGCCATAACGATAACAGCAGAGGCTTTTCTGCGGAGAGGAGCATGGATGAAGCAATATATTGTGACCGGCATGAGCTGTGCGGCCTGCCAGAGCCGGGTGGAGAAGGCTGTATCGAAGGTGCCGGGCGTGGAGAGCTGCTCGGTTTCTCTGCTGACCAATTCCATGGGCGTGGAGGGCACGGCAAGGCCCGAAGACATTATCCGGGCGGTAACGGAGGCAGGCTACGGTGCCGGTCTGAAGGACGGAAGCACAAAGACTGCGCGTGATTTCTCGGCAGAGGAGGAGGCGCTGCAGGATCATGAAACGCCGAAGCTCCGGCGCAGGCTGCTGCAGTCCGTCGGATTTCTCTGTGTCATCATGTATCTTTCTATGGGACATGGGATGCTGGGATGGCCGGTGCCGGGGATTCTCCGGAACGGCGTGTCGCTGGCGATGACGGAAATGCTGCTGGCTATCATTGTGATGCTGATCAACCGGAAATTTTTCACCTCCGGTTTTCAGAGTCTGCTGCACGGCAGTCCGAATATGGATACGCTGGTGGCGCTCGGCTCGGCAGCCTCCTTCGGCTATTCGCTGGCCTCGCTGTATATCATGATCGGACTTCTCGCGGCAGGGAATATGATGGAGGTGCATCGGCGCGCCCATAATCTGTATTTTGAAACGGCGGCGATGATTCCGACGCTGATCACAGTGGGGAAAATGCTGGAGGCCATGTCCAAAGGGCGTACCACGGATGCCCTGAAGGGGCTGATGAGGCTGGCACCGAAAACAGCTGTGCTGCTGCGGGACGGCCATGAGGTGACGGTGGGAATCGAAGAGGTACAGATCGGAGATATTTTCGCGGTGCGTCCGGGTGAAGCGATTCCGGTGGACGGACGTATCGTGGAGGGAAGCACGGCGGTAGACGAGTCGGCGCTGACCGGTGAGTCGATTCCGGTGGATAAAACAGAGGGAGATACGGTATCGGCGGCGACCATCAATCAGGCGGGGTATATCCGGGCGAGAGCCACCAGAGTAGGCGAGGATACCACACTTTCCCAGATCATTAAGATGGTGAGCGATGCGGCGGCGACCAAGGCACCCATTGCCAGAATTGCGGACCGGGTGTCCGGCATTTTTGTACCGACGGTGATCGGGCTTTCGCTGCTGACGCTGGCGGTCTGGCTTCTGTCCGGACATGCGCTTTCTGCAGCAATCGCCCGGGCGGTGGCGGTACTGGTGATCAGCTGTCCGTGTGCCCTGGGGCTTGCGACGCCGGTGGCCATCATGGTTGGCAGCGGCGTAGGTGCAAAGAACGGCATTCTCTTTAAGACGGCGGTTTCCCTGGAGGAGACTGGCAAGCTGGAAATCGTGGCGCTGGACAAAACCGGAACGATCACGAACGGAAGTCCGGAGGTGACGGATATTCTGGCGGCGGACGGTGTGGACGGAGCGGAGCTGCTGCGGCTTGCGGCTTCCCTGGAGCAGCGGTCGGAGCATCCGCTGGCAAGGGCGGTTATGCAGTATGCGGAGCGGGAGGAGCTTCCGGCGGCAGAGGTCGATGATTTTCAGGCGCTCCCCGGAAACGGTCTCACGGCGGTGCTGGACGGTGTGCGGGTATACGGCGGCTCCGAGAGGTTCATGAAGGAGAAAATGTCGGTGCCCGCGGCGATGCTGGCCCGCGGACAGGCCCTTGCAGAGGCTGGAAAAACCCCGCTGTATTTCGGCACAGAGCTGAAGCTTTATGGTATTATAGCAGTGGCGGATACGATTAAGGCGGATTCGGCGGAGGCCATTCAGGCACTGCGGAGGCTGGGACTTCGAGTGGTGATGCTGACCGGTGACAATGAGCGGACTGCACAGGCTATCGGAAAGCAGGCCGGTGTGGATCAGGTGATTGCCGGTGTGCTGCCGGACGGAAAGGAAGCGGTGGTTCGCGCACTGCAGGCGGAAGGAAAGACCGCCATGGTGGGTGACGGCATCAACGATGCACCGGCGCTGACCCGTGCGGATCTTGGCATAGCCATCGGGGCAGGTGCGGACGTGGCCATCGACGCCGCCGACATTGTCCTGATGAAGAGTCGGCTGAGCGATGTGGCAGCGGCCATTCGGCTTTCCCGGGCTGCCATCCGGAACATCCACGAGAATCTGTTCTGGGCTTTCTTCTATAATATAATCTGCATTCCGCTGGCGGCAGGACTCTATTCGAAGCTGTTCGGCTGGAATTGGGAGATGAATCCGATGATCGGCGCGGCTGCCATGAGCATTTCCAGCTTTACGGTTTGTATGAATGCGCTCAGGCTGAATCTGTTCCGGCTCTATGACGGCAGGAGAGACCGGCCGCTGCATCGGAGAAAAAGAGCAATCAACGGCGGAGACGCTGCTGAAAATATCATAATGAGTCAAAAGGAGAGCAAAAGCATGACAAAGACAATGAAGATCGAGGGAATGATGTGCGGACACTGCGAAGCAACGGTAAAGAAAACGCTGGAGGCGCTGCCGGGCGTGACATCTGCTGAGGTTAGCCATACGGCCGGCACCGCCGTGGTCAGCATGACAGAGGAGATCAGCGATGAGGTGCTGAAGAAGGCAGTCGAGGACAAGGACTACAGCGTGACCGGAATCGCGTGAGCGGCAATGGGTACATGCTGCTGCGGCGCGGGGGACGGCAAGCATAAGGCGGTTCCCCGGCGCGAGGAAGAAAAAAAGAGTCTTACGGTGCGGCTGAACCGGATTGAGGGACAGATCCGCGGGATCCGCTCAATGATCGAGGAGGACCGCTACTGTGTGGATGTGCTGATGCAGGTGAGCTCGGTGCAGGCGGCACTGAATGCCTTCAATAAGGAGCTGCTGGCAAGTCATATCCGTTCCTGCGTGGTGGACGACATCAAGGCAGGCAACGAGGCGGCGGTGGATGAGCTCTGTGAGCTGCTGAAGAAGACGATGAAATGAATTTGACCGGCCGGGATTTGCGTCCAGGCCGGTCATTTATCATAATGCCCCGCCTTTTCACTGGCCTGTCCTGCGGGATCAGGCCCATTATTTACAATTTGCCGGCCGGTTTTCACTTTTTCAACACAAAGGGCGGGTAAAATACAATCCATATCAGGGATAACAGCCTTATGAAATGCAGATGGGGCTTAGGGAAACGCTGATGAAAGCGTTTCCGCAGATACCGGCGCTTGTGCCGGCTGAGTAGAAAGGAAAACAGCTATGGCAGATCAAAACAGCAACTATTCCGGCGGTTCCGGCGGAAACGGCGGCTTTAATAACTTTAATGATTTCTTTAACCAGTTCAATGGGAATCAGAACGGAAACGGCGGCAACCAGTATCGCCCGAAGAACCATAAGCCGCTGATCTTTTATTATTTTATTGCGCTGATCATTATTCTGATGCTGAACACCTTCGTGTTCCCGTCCTTCTTTTCGAGAAGCGTGAAGACCACTACTTATAACGAGTTTATCAATGCAGTGGAGAACCGGGCGGTGACCGGCGTGGATCTCAATGATGACTCCATTGTGTATACAGTGAAGATGAATGGCTCGGAGATCACCTGCAAGACCGGACGTCTGAAGAACGAATATACGGAGGCACAGGTCATCAACGAGCTGCAGAAACAGGGTGTGAGCTTCGATGAGGAGATTCCGGTGCAGACCAGTCCGCTGCTGTCCTTTGTTTTCAGCTGGATCATTCCCATCATGATCTTCTGGGCACTCGGCAACTGGCTGTCCAGGAGAATGGCATCCTCCATGGGCGGCATGGGCGGCTTCGGTATGGGCGGCTTCGGCAAGGCCAATGCCAGAGAATACGAGAAGGACAACAATTCTGTGACCTTTAAGGATGTGGCCGGCGAGGATGAGGCAAAGGAGCTGCTGACAGAGATGGTGGATTATCTGAACCATCCGGATAAGTACTCCGAGATCGGTGCGAAGATCCCGAAGGGTGCGCTGCTGGTGGGTCCTCCGGGAACCGGTAAGACACTGCTGGCAAAGGCCGTGGCTGGTGAGGCAGGAGTCCCCTTCTTCTCGATTTCCGGTTCGGAATTTGTGGAAATGTTTGTCGGCATGGGTGCTGCGAAGGTGCGCGACCTTTTCGAGCAGGCGAAGAAGAAGTCCCCTTGCATTATCTTCATCGATGAGATCGATGCCATCGGAAAGAAGAGAGGCGGTGCCGGTCTGGGCGGCAATGATGAGCGCGAGCAGACCTTGAATCAGCTTCTGACGGAAATGGACGGCTTTGACAGCTCAAAGGCCATTATTGTGCTGGCGGCAACCAACCAGCCGGACCAGCTGGATCCGGCGCTGCTTCGTCCGGGACGTTTTGACCGCCGGGTGCCGGTAGAGCTGCCGGACTTCCAGGGCAGAGTGGACATCCTGAAGG
>CAVAXR010000123.1:0-5008 GCA_963592375.1 Oribacterium sp.
GAGCGCCTCTAAACCGCCACATCGCGCATCGCGAAGCGATGTGGCGATGTGTTGCTAAACAGTTACGTTATTTTTCACTTATAGAAACACTGATGAAAGCGTTTCCCCGCCGGATTTGCGCTGCAAAGCAGCAAATTCCTTCGCAAATCCGTGCGATCCCCGGAGTGTCTGAAGAAATCAGCACTTCTTCAGAATATCCGATCCCACTGCGCGAATCACCGACTGCCGCACTGCACTCATACCGTTTCCGGTATTGCCGCTGACGCCGGGAATCAGAATAATTGCCGGAAGCCCCTGGGAGCGATACCGTCCAATCTCCCTCTCAAGAAGAGCCCCCAGCTGCTCCGTCACATAAATCACCGCATACTCGCCCTCACAGAGGCGGTGCAGCGTTTTTGCTGCCGTCTCCCTTTCCGTTGCCGGAAAAGGCTCCATGCCCAGCGCGGCGAAGCCGTAAATGGAATCCCGATCGCCCATCACCGCAATTTTATGCATATGTTTTCCTGATCCTTTCCTCGATAAGCGCTGCCGGCAGCTGATTCAGCTTCCCCGACAGAATGATCCGTACAGACTTGATCTCACTCTCCCGTGCCAGCGCATAGGCTGCCAGCGGTTCGATCCCAAAGGGCTGATATTTCTGCGGACGGATTTTCTCGATCAGAAGATCATCACACCACTTTTCAAACTGTGATACTGAGGTTCGAAAGGCTTCTGCTCCTGCCGCATAGCTCGTTTTCTCAAGATATTCGGAAATGCCGGCTTCACCATTCATCGCCGCTGCGATCAGAGCCTTCTTATCGAGCGAATCGCATTCGGCCATAGCCTTCTCATAAAAGTCACGTCCTTTTCCGGTACGCACTGCCCGCAGCGCAATCTTAAGATCGGCCGCCGCCACCGTAATCTCTGCATAAAGCATCAGAAAATCGGATTTTGCAGTCCTGCCTGCCCGGTAAATGCTGTCGAGCGCCGCCCTGTCCAGCAGGACATCCGATAACTGGCCGTCGCCGGTACGAAGATATACATCCAGCGCAGCCTTCGCAGCCTCTGCCATATTGTCCGGCAGAAGATCAAAGCGTTTTTCCTGCACCGCCTTCCGAATTCGCTCTGCCGGAATCGATCCGCTGTCGGTATAGATGCCGCTGTATTCCTTCTGAAGCCGGGTTTCCTTCACAGCCGACTTCAGATTCAGATAATCATTGGCATAGAGAAAGACATCCAGCCGCCCGATTTCTTCCTTCAGAAGCTCGCGCATCAGCGCCCAGCATTTGCTCTGCTCACGCTTGAGAATCGCCTGCATTTCCCCGCTGTTCTCTTCGTCCCAGCCCTTGTCCCGGAGAATACGGACCGCAGAAGGATAGTCCGGTGCCGTCAGCAGCTGCTTCAGATCACTTTCCCGGAGAAGCGAATTTTCCTTCACGCGGATACGCGTCACGGCATAGGCATAATTATTTGCTGCCATTCCCATCCTCCTTACTCAGCGAACAGCACCCGGGCTGCGATATCCTCCAGTGCTTCCCGCTCTGCCGTGAACATGGCCCGGAAGGAGCAGTTTTCCTCGATACCGCCGTATTCCAGTATGAAGCCGCCGTCGATCTGCCGCGGCACGGAAGAAATTGCAAGGCTTCCACCTTTTTTTTCTGCCAGTTCAGTCACCCGCTTTCGGAAATCCTCCGGCAGCCGCGCGATATCTCTTTCCGACAGATAAAGTACCCCGTTCTCCGGCAGCACCGCATCCTTCAACAGACGGAGCAATAGTTCAAAATACTCCGCTGCCGGCTTATCCACGAGCTGCTTCTGCGCCAGTGTCAGTGTTTCCTGCACCAGCGCCTGCTTCTCACGAAGCCTCATCTGACGCACCCGGAGTGCCGCTGCGGACAGACTCCGCTCCCGCAGATTTCCGGCAAGCGCCCGTGCCTTTTCCTGTGCCGCCGCCTTCACTGCCGCCGCATCCTCTTCAGCGCCCGCCAGAATTTCCTTCTTTTCCGCTTCGGCTTTTTCCAGTAATTCACGAGACTCGCGTTCCGCATCGCTGTGGATTTCCTGCAGTATTTTTTCAAGTCCCGACATTTGCCTTCCCTCCTTCAGATATGCCTTAAATGCTGAGAGAGCCAATGCCGAAAATGGCCAGAATGGAGATCAGCAGTGCCAGAATGGCATAGGTCTCTACCATGGCCGGGAAGATCATCGCCTTACCGAACTGATCCGGCTTCTTTGCCACAAGTCCGATGGAAGCCACGGAAGCCTTGCCCTGATTGATGGCAGACAGAAGACCCACAAAGGCCATTGGCAGGCAGGCGGCAAAGTACAAAAGTCCCTTTGCAAGGGAAACATCCGGTGAACCGCCCATGATGCCGATCTGTGTCAGTGTAATGAAACCGATCAGCAGTCCGTAGATTCCCTGTGTACCGGGCAGAAGCTGCAGCACCAGCACCTTTGAAAAGAGATTCGGTTCCTCTGTCACTGCCCCCGCTGCCGACTGTCCGCAGATGCCTACGCCGATGGCAGAGCCGATTCCTGCCAGAAGAGCAGCCAGAACGGCACCCAGTAAAGCAAATACAATTCCAAGGTTTTCCATATTATTTTGCCTCCAATACTTTATAATATTTTGTTTTCTCGCCAAAAGGATTGATCTTACGTCCGCCGCCCTCATAGAATTTTCCGAAAAATTCCACATACTGCAGCCGATTGGTATGCACATAAGCGCCGAGGGCATTGATCGCGATGTTCATACTGTGTCCGATAACGAACACAAGAATAAACACCACCGCTCCCGGAATCGATGCGCCCAGCATGCTGCCCATCTTATTAAACACGGTGGAAATAACAGAAGTGGCCAGTCCGAGCGCCAGCAGTCTCGAATAAGAGAGAATGTCACTGAGCCAGGAGGTCACGCCGTATACACCGTAAAGCCCTTTCAATATCCGTTTAAACCAGCTCTTCGAGGAACGGCCGTCCGTCAGCACGATGCCGACCGCGCCGATTCCCGCAATGATCGCCGCTGCATTGCCTGCCGGTGCCGGCAGAGTGAAGCCGAGCCCCAGCATTTCCGTCACCATACTCATGGTCAGAAGGTAAATGATGCCGCCGCCCACCAGCATATACCAGAAGCCGGCATCAAAGAGTGCGTCCTTCCATTTTCTATCCTTCACATTGACGTAGAGCTTGATGCCAAGTCCTGTAAACAGATGAATGATGCCCACCGCGAAGGAGAACACCAGCATTTTCATCGGCTTGTTCACCGGCTCGAACCAGAGCGCCGGCAGGCTAATGTCGGGCCGTCCGAAAAAGGTGCTTGCAATGACATTTACAGAATCGCCGAAGAAAGAACCGAACAGGAAGCCCCAGAAGGTTGTCGAGATGCCGCAGTAGAAGAACATCTTCATGAACTTCCGCATCCCCTCCTCCATCTTCGGGTACTTTTTCAGGCAGTACCAGGTGCCAAGCACCATGATGATGCCATAAGCAGCATCGGACAGCATCAGTCCGAAGCAGATATAGTAAAATGTTGCCATCACCATAGAAGGATCCAGCTCTCCCGGTGCCGGCAGGCTGTAGCTTTCCACCACCCCCTCCACCGGTGCCGCATAAGCATTATTTTTCAGCTTCACCGGCGGAATCTCTTCCGGCCGCGGATCCGCAAATTCCAGAACCAGATCAAATCCGGACAGTAAAGCCGCAATTTCCGCCTCCTGCTCTGCCGGAAGCCAGCCACTGAGCGTAAATGTGTACTTCGACTGCAGAAGCTCGCTGATCACATCGTATTTGTCTGCCTGCAGCGTACAGCTGTCCTGCAGAAGCCGAAGCTTCTCCCGCTCTGAAGCCAGCATCTTCAGTCGCTCCAGATCTGCCTGAATCTGCTTTTCCGTGTTCTGAATCTTCTCATCAATTTCCCGGATTGCCTCGCCGGGATTCCGTTCACTCTTCGGTGCCGCCGCGAAGCCAAAGCTCCGCAGGGCTTCGAGCAGCGTATTTTCGTTCTTTTTCCCCACAAAGCCGATCAGCGCGGTCTGCTCCTCCGCACTGCTGATCACATTGAGGTCAAAGGCTTCCAGCTCCGGTGCCGACTCATGCAGCTTCTTCAGTACTTCCTCCAGCGTCCAGGCGCCGGGCAGAGTTCCCGCCAGCATCGCCGTGCTTTTTGTCCCGGACGTATTCAGCGGCACATCCACCGCCCGCCAGGGCTCCAGTGTCCTTCGTTCGTTTTCGAGTCTTGGAATTTCTGCCCGGTCCTCCTGCACCTCCTTATCCAGCCGCAGGATTTCCGAAGCCGTTTCCTGCAGTTTTTTCTGCTCTCCGGTCCGCCTCTCATACTCTTCGGAAGAAATTTCCTTTCGCCCTGCGAAGCTGTCCAAAGGACCTCCTCCCGGCGGCGTCAGCTTGTCGATGATCTCCAAGGCTTTCTCCGCCATCTCCGCCTGCCGGCGAAGCTCAGTGCTCCGGACACTCATATCTTCCTTCCGAAAAACGACATCAACCGCCTCCGCACGGTCAATTTCAACGGCCTCCTCTCGCTGCAGCCGCTCAAGAATCTGCTTTCGATCCCTCCTGAGCGCGGTGATGGTAATCCGTTTCATCGGCATCACTGCCATAGCCGAAACCTCCTCTCTACAGCTTCAGGTATGCAAGAATCTGCTTCACCGCCTCGGCTTCCTTCTGCCTTGCATTTGCCGTCATCAATGCACAGTCTGCTTCTGCCTTTTTCAGCTCCTCCGTAATCATTGCTTCGCCTTCCGCCTCTGCCTTCCGCCGTTTTCCGGAAATCAGCAGCTCCGCTTCCTGTTCCGCCGCCTCCCGGATGGCCAACGCTTCGCGCCTGGCCCCCTGCACAGATTCCTGCGCCTCCAGTTGACGTTTTCTCACCAGCGCCTCCGCTTCCTGCTCCGCCTGACGAATCCTGTCAATGGTTTCCTTCGCCAATCCTCAGACCTCCCTTCTCAATGAAATGTTTCCATACGGCCATATCCCTTCTGACAGGCCGTTTTGGAAAACATTTCCGGATCCTTTTGTG
>CAVAXR010000124.1:0-2977 GCA_963592375.1 Oribacterium sp.
CGTCTCAATAGGCTACCATGCGCCGACACTTAAAGCAGAGACATATCTGCAGATCATGGGACAATTCGGCCAGAATACAGTAGACAGGCAGATGAAGCATGACACCACTCTCCTGAAGGGCGTGCTCCGGTGTAAATGTGGCCGACTGATGAGCTTGGCCAGGAAGAAAAAGGCCGACGGATCTATCTCCACCTGGTATCACTGCCCAAGAAGGGAGCGCGCGGGTGTGGAAGCCTGCGACTCTCGCGCAATAAAGGCAGAAGTCCTGGACGATGCCGTGCTGCAGATCTTCAGGGAGATAGAGCACGATCCTGATGTCATCCGCCAATACATGAAGGAAGCTGACAAAAAGACCACCGGATCCGGTGACCAGCTGCGCAGGCGTATTAGAGAAAATGAGAAGAAAATTGAGAGGCTGACCGCGTCCCTTGCTGAAAACGGAAGCAGCTCAGCGGCGAAGTACATCGTCCAGCAGATCGAGAAGCTGGACCTGGAGCAGATGGATCTGCAAAGAAAGCTCAGCGAGGCCTCTGTAGAGCTTAGAAGGCAGCAGGCGCGCATAAGAAGCACTGAGACGAAGCGCTCAGAGATCCTGAGGCTCCTTGAAAACTTTGACGCGTTCACAATGGAAGAGAAGAACGAGATCGCAAGGGAGGTGATTCAGGAGGCCGTCTGGGATAACGAGACGCTTTTTATCACGCTTTGATTTTCTCGTTTTTGTCATGCGTCGCTCCGGCCTCATCATAAAAACGAGAAAAAGGGCCCCGGCATATAGCCGAGGCCCTTATCTTATACTTTCACCGATTGCTGAAGCGATCAAAATCAAAACGGCCCTGATCACTTGATGTACTGCACGCCCTTATAGTAGGCAGCAATCCATCCGGATGGGCACTTCATCCACACATCGGAGCCGACTGTCTCAGTCTTCTGGCATGTCACCAGCGTGCCCTTGTCCAGTGCTCCGTCCTTGTCTTTGTCGTACTTCCTACCATTTGCTGTCAGCTCGCCGTACTTCTTAGCCGGATATTTCGTACCGGCTCCGGTGCGGACCTTCATCTCAGCCTGCAGGACATAAGTCTTTCCAATAACGAAAGAAGGAGCTTTTGCTGTAGTAGTCGAAGTCGACGCAGCGGTAGCAGTCGATGTCGATGCGGAGGATGCAGCCGATGCCACCGTGTGCGCTTCGATGAGCTCCTTGTAGCTCACATAGATGTTGTTGATCGTGCTGATGTAGGTCGGGCTCGTAGCGTAGCCCCCTTTCTTGATTAGCGTGATGCAGTCATTCACATTTTCGGCCTTCAGGCTCGCTTTGTAGCGAGAAGCCTCCATGAGATCAAAATAGTCACGCACTGAGTCAAGCATGCTCTTGTATGCTCTAAAGCACGCCGTGATGTTTGTGTAGGTCTTTCCGTCATAGCACTCCTGCGTCTTCGAGTTGTAAACAAGACCGCCATAGGTTGCCTTCTTTACCCAGGAAGCTGATGCCTTGATGCCGAAGTATGCGTTCGCGTTCGCCATGATCTTGCTTGTTCCGTATGCTGACTCGCAGGCAGCTTGCGCCATACATGTCCAGGCCTGGGCATTACCATACCCGCGCTCCTTGCATACCTGAACGGCCAACGGGCCGATGGTAGCAAAGAACTTTGTTATTTGTGATTTATTTGCCATTATCTTCTCCTTTCACCATCTCAATGACTGCGTTATTGCTCTCCAGCTGCTTGTTAAGCCAGAGAAGGGCCTCATCGACCCATATGCTGAACTCCTCGAAGGTGATCAGCTTCGCGATCCAGGAAAACTTTGAGAGCGCCATGTCGTACACCATGCGCAGCTTCAGCTGACCAGTACCACTGCCCAGATCCTTCTCTGCCTCGGTGACGGCCCACTTGAGCCACTCCTTGAAGTTCTCGATCTGCTGGTCTGTTGGAAGCCCCAGGAACCTTTTAATCGCAAAAACGACAGTGGCTACGACTGCAGCTGCTGTCACAAGTAAATACCAGTTATCAATCAACCAGTTCATCCTTCTCCCTCCTCGTCATCCAGCTCTTCGATTTGTCCATCCTGCCCCCATTTGTGCAGGTTCTCCGCCTTGGCCTTCCAGTAGTAAAATCCATGACTGGCAGAAGCCAGCGCGAAGACTGCAGGTATCAGGACCTCCAGCGGAGAAGCGTCGCTGGTAACAAAAACGGCCACGATCGTGCATATTAGCACGACCGCAGCCATTCCGTCAGATACAATCAGCAGGAGCTTTGATGTCTCGATTTTTCTATGCTTATGCGCAAGGCGCATGTTTATGTTTCTCCAGGTCGTCGATGCGGTGATTCGCCACGCTTTGCTTCTCCTGCATGACGCTCATGTCGCTCTCGAGCTTGTAGGTTCTTTCGACGAGGCCGTTGTGCTTCTCGACTTTTTTTGTCAGCTCGTCAAATTTACAGTCAAGCAGCGCGATCTTCTGGCTTATGCTTGCCTCGATCTGCTGCATGCTGAGCTCATGCTGATGCGAGATCTCAGTCATGCGCTTGTTCTGGTCCTCGTCTGCCTTGCGCTGCTGCGCGCGATTGTTAAGCAGGCACACGACCAGGGTGCATACCGCTGAGATTACTGCGCATACGATTTCAGAGATCACTATTCAGCAGCCTCTTCATAAGGCTCGCCGGTGATGGTCTCATAATCTGCAGCAGTAAGTTTTCCGGCTCTTATGAACTTAGCGACATCGTCCTTGTCGTAGAGACCCTTGTCATAATATCTTTTAACTACCTTGTACAATGTGTTCATGTTTCTACCCCTCCATGATTGCTAATAAGATTTCGGAGAGCGTCTCATCCACGCACTCCTCGTAGTTAAGCTGCTGCAGGATGAGCGCAGCGTTCGCTTCGTCTGCAGCCCCTTGGGACGCTGCGACGGCCTGATAGGTCGGTGAATTGACCTCGTCGATGTACTGCTCGTACTCCTTGCGTGTGAGCTTGGCTTCCTCGTACTC
>CAVAXR010000124.1:2987-4995 GCA_963592375.1 Oribacterium sp.
CTCGTACTCCCAGTACTCTGTCTCTAGGCCGTCCTCATCTGTGCGGGCTTTCTGCACGATGTTTTGGCGCATATAGACATAAATACCGGAGCTTGTGATGTCAAGCCGGGCAGGCTCTTCGGCCTGGCTGCCCTCGACCTTTCTCCAAATTACTGTCATGTGCTGACCTCCTTGAATGTTTACTGACTATTTTCTTTAGTCTCTTAATATCCACGAACGGCTTGATCTTTTTGTGGAAGACGCCGTAGGTGTCGGTGTGAGTGATCCAGCCCATGTATGAAAGCATGGCGCTGGCCTGCTTCCAGCAGATTGTGAGTGATCTACCTATCTGCGCGGCCTTCCTAGTCGCCTTCAGCAGGATGCTCTTGCGGAGCGTTGTGCGGTTCCGGTAGAACTTGAAGCCCATGTAGTCGAGCGGTCTGCCGTGCTGCACTTTAACCTTCCGGATTTCTCCGCCGTATGCGGTAGTCATCCGGTTGATCAGGTCCTTGTGTAGTTTGTAGTACTTGTCTGAGATAAAGATCCGGCGCTTTCCTCGGTAAATCTTCGTCTTGTACTTGATCCGTGAGGCCCAGAATGCACTCTCAAGATCGTAGAGATCTTGGAGCCTGCCGCAGGTGATCGCCACCTCGTTCGTCTCGTACGCTAGGCGGAAAACCTGCCAGTTCTGCTTGATCATCAGGTGGAAATTCTCCCACACATATGCGTCAATACTTGCCACTGCGGCATGGATCTGCTTCTTGCTGGGCCCGAAGATCACGATGTCATCGATGTATCGCGTCATGTGGCTGATGTGGAGCTCTTCCTTGATGTAATGGTCAAGCGGCTGCAGCATAAAGTTCGCGAACCACTGGCTCGTGTAATATCCGAGCGGGATGCCCTGCTCTGTTGCATCTATGATCACTTCAAGCAGATCTCTGATGAGACCGGGCCGGATCTTTTTGCGGATCCACGCCTTCAGGACATCGTGATCGACAGACTGGAAGAAATGACGGATGTCAAGCTTGCCGATGACCTTTGTGTTCTTCGGATCGTGCCGGATCCACTTCTGAATATACTTTTTGCCGTAGTGGGCGCCGCGCCCCGGAATAGAGCCCAGAACGAAACGATCCATGCCATGGAGAACCGCGTCCTTCATGGAGTCTACAGCGATGTGGTGAATGATCTGCTCCGGATAATAGTCCGGCTTGATGATGGTGCGCTGCTTCTGTGGTCCTTGTTCAAAGATCACGCATGCCTCGTGCTGTCTCGGCTGGAAAGTCCGGAGCTGGATTTGTTCCTGAATTTTTATGATATAGGTTTCTGTGGCAGATAAAACTCTGACGACATCAGCACGGGATCTCTTCCCGAGTGACGGCGCATATATTGCCTGCAGCACTGCGTCATGCGCGAGAGCTGCTTCGTCGTCTATGCGGAATGATTTCAAGGTTTTCTCTTCTTTCTTATCGCCTCATCCGTCCTGGGCCTACTGCTTACTAACGGATGCCTTTTATCGGCTTAATTTTCACTACTAATAATCTGCATTTCAGCAGTCTGAGGTGTAGGACACGAGCAGGCTGTGTGTATTGCTTCTTCTCGATAAGAGTGGGCGGCGCCGATGTTCCAGTTGCTATTCGAGACCGCATTGTTCAAATTCAACGCGAAAGGACCGACATGCAGACCGTTGTTGGAGTTGCCGCCGACAATCGCATCTGAAAACGACCGGAGCCCATGGGCGCCCACTCATGCCCCTAATAAAGTTTTTCTGCTCTATGTTGCATACCAGTTAGCGGGGGAAGACCCCCGCGCCCCCTCGGCTACGCCGTAGGCTGTTGGCAAGAAAGGGCGGCGCCGATGGCCCAGTAGCTACCCGAGACCGCAGTGTTCAAACTCAACGCGAAAGGACCGACAAGCAGACCGTCGCTGGAGTCGCCGCCGACAATCGCATAACAAGACGCCGCATACCAAAGACTGTCTGGGATGTAGGTGCTGTCTGAGCCGGATGCTGTCTTCGGGATCAGTCCGTAGG
>CAVAXR010000125.1:0-4958 GCA_963592375.1 Oribacterium sp.
ACCACCAGAAAAATGCACAAAATGCAGAGCGGAGCTTGCTCAGCGAAGCATTTTTATTATTTTTCTGGTGGCGGCCAAGGCGCGAAGCGCCTCTGAACCGACACATCGCGCATCGCTTTGCGATGCAGCGATGCGGTGCTAAACAGTTACTATCATTTTAATTTATCAAGCCGGTCATAAAGGTCCGGGGTTCGCGTAGGCTGCTCTTATGCGGATCCCGGACCTTTATCTGTGAGGATTCTGTGATTTCACATTCATGCAATATTTCCTTAAAGCTCATGAAAACAATGCTCGTTATTCTGATGAATGTTTATGAGCATCAGCCTGAAAAGGAGAAGAGGAGAGAAAGGATATGAAGAAGAGATCAATTGTACTCCTGACGGCAATCGTCGCGGTCTGCGGCTTTGCTGTATTCAGAAGAGTAACGACGAAGGAGACCTTCGCCATGGAGATATCCGACCCGGTTGTGGAAACGGTGCGGCCGGATGTGGGAAACATCAGCAGTGAGACCGCATTGATCGGGACGGTGGAAAATTCCGATACGATCTACGTCTATGCCAAGGCCGGCGGAGACATTACGAGTCTGAACATCGCAGCGGGCGATTATGTCAATGCCGGCGACGCGATCTGCAGCATCGATACCAAGATGGTGGACAGCGCGAAGGCAAGCCTCGATCAGGCACAGCTTTCTCTTCAGCAGGCCCAGAGCAACCTGAGCCGGGAGCAGCCGCTGTATGAGGCGGGAGACATCAGCGCCGCTGAATACGATACCTATAGGAATGCGGTCAGCACGGCCCAGGTACAGTATGATTCTGCAAAGAGCGCCTATACCACCCAGATGGAATATGCCAATGTAACGGCGAAGATCAGCGGCCGCGTGGAGCTCTGTAATGTGGAGGTGAACGATTCTGTGAACGCCGGCACACTGCTCTGCGTGATTTCCGGCGACGGGGCAAAGCAGATCTCCTTCTCTGTGACAGAGCGTATCCGGAATACCATCAGTACGGGCGACAGCATTCGCATTGAAAAGGATGACGACAGCATTAACGCATCCATTATCGAAACCAGCAGCATGGCGGACAGTCAGACCGGACTCTATACCGTGAAGGCCACCGTCGATGATGAGGACAAGGCAGTGCTGCTGTCCACCGGCTCGATGGTCAAGCTGTATGTTGTCTCAAGCCGGGCTGACAATGTGCTCCGCGTTCCGAAGGACTGTGTCTATGAGGAGAACGGTGAAAGCTACGTATATACCTGCACCGACAACATTCTCTCGAAGGTGACGGTCGGGACCGGTGTCGAGAATGATGACTATATCGAAATCAAGGACGGCCTCAATGCAGGCTGTGATGTCGTATCCACCTGGAGCTCCGAGCTCGGTGACGGCGTAAGGGTGCGGATCAAGCAGACAGCAGAGGAAAATGCTTCCGGCGCGGCAGAGGAGAGCAGCGAGGGTGCTGCGGATGCCGCTGCAGAGCAGTAACGGAGGCGGGACTATGGGAATTACGAAATTTGTCCTGAAGCGGCCGGTTACCGCAATACTTGCTGTCCTGTGTCTCATTGTCTTCGGTATCGTGTCCGTTACGGGCGCAACACTGGAATTGTCTCCGGACACGGATATGTCCATGATGATCATCATGACAAACTATTCCGGTGCAAGCCCGGAGGATGTGGCAGAGCTTGTCACAAAGCCCATTGAGGACTCCGTCAGTACATTGAGCGGCTTAAAGACCATGAGCTCCACCTCGAGCGACGGCATGTCCATGATCATGATGGAATATGATTACGGCACCGATATGGACGAGGCCTACGATGATCTGAAGAAGAAGGTCGATCAGGTGGCCTCCATGAGTCTGCCGGATGACTGCAGCACACCGACCATTGTGGAAATGAATTCGAACTCAAGTGAAGACATTTCCCTGATGATCGAGAACGAGAAGGAAGCATCCAACCTTTATAATTATGTAGAAAACACGATCTCTCCGGAGTTTGAGAAGCTTTCGGATGTCGCCGATGTAACGGTTCGCGGCGGCAATGAGAAATATGTCTCTATTGAGCTCGCAGAGGATAAGATGAAGCAGTACGGTGTCACCATGACCTCTATTGCCCAGGATATCAAGGCGGCAGACACCACGATTCCTGCCGGTGACACGAAGGACGGCTCCCGGGAGCTTTCGGTTTCCACACGAATGAACTATGACACCGTGGAAACACTGAAGAACATTCCGCTGACGACCAACAGCAGCAATATCGTCTATCTTTCCGATGTGGCTGTGATCAGCTATACGGCAAAGGACAGCAGCAGTATCGCCCGCTATGACGGAAACGATACCATAACGATCGGCATCAGCAAGCAGCAGAGCGCCTCTGCCATGACACTGTCCAGCGAGGTGAAGGAGGTCATCAGCAGCCTGGAGCAGGAGGATTCCAATCTGCATATCACCGTGATTTCCGACAGTGCAGACAGCATTCAGGAATCACTGTCCAGCGTGGTCGAGACCTTGATTCTCGCCATCATTATCTCCATGGCGATCATCTGGCTCTTCTTCGGCGACCTGAAGGCGTCCCTGATCGTTGGCTCCTCCATTCCGACCTCTATTCTGGCGGCGCTGATTCTGATGCGGGCAATGGATTTCACGCTCAACATCATTACCCTGTCCGCACTGACCCTCGGCGTCGGCATGATGGTGGATAATTCCATCGTTGTGCTGGAGAGCTGCTTCCGTATCACCGCGAAGTACAACCAGCGGCCGAACCTCATTAAATATGCCCATGACGCACTGGACGGCACACATATCGTGACACTGTCCGTTGTGGCTTCGACGGCAACCACCTGCGTGGTGTTCCTGCCGCTCGCCATGCTGAACGGCATGGTCGGTCAGATGTTTAAGCCGCTGGGCTTCACCATTGTCTTCTGTATGGTGGCATCTCTGATATC
Organism: Oribacterium sp.; assembly: GCA_963592375.1. GTDB lineage: Bacteria > Bacillota > Clostridia > Lachnospirales > Lachnospiraceae > Oribacterium. The sequence continues at coordinate 2,939 of CAVAXR010000125.1, forward strand.
TGCGATCACTGTGGTTCCGCTCTGCTATATGCTCTATAAGCCGAAGGAGAAGCAGAAGGCACCGCTCAATCGTCCGGTGCAGGAGCTGCAGGACAGCTACCGCGCATTGATGCGGAAGCTTCTGAAGAAGAAAAAGACGGTTCTGGCAACCTCTGTTGTTCTTCTGATTGGCTCCTGTATGCTGGCCACGACGCTGAAGATGGAGCTGATGTCCTCGGATGATCAGGGAAATGTGAGCATCTCCATTGAAATGCGTCCGGGAACGACCATCGACAGCATGGAAACGACGCTGGCGAAGGTAGAGGAGGTCATCAAGCAGGACGAGGATCTGGAGCACTACCGGACGGAATACTCCTCCGGCGGTATGCGCGGAAGCTCGAGCGCCAGCATTTCCGCAGAATTAAAGGATGACCGGACGAAAAGCACGAAGGAGACGGCAACGCTCTGGAAGCAGCAGCTTGCGGACATCACAAACTGCAGCATTTCTGTGGATATGAGCTCCTCCATGAGCATGATGAGCTCGGCCTTCAACAGCTACGAGGTGATTCTGCAGGGCGCGGACTATGATGAGGTGAAGTCGGTCACCAGCACGATCATCGAGGAGCTGAAGACCCGGGATGATGTGGCACAGGTGCACTCCAATATCGAAAATGCGGCGCCCATTGTGGAGGTCAGCGTCGATGCGGTCAAGGCGAAGGCCAACGGCCTGACCTCAGCCCAGGTCGGAAATACCCTCTACAGCATGCTCAGCGGCAGCGAGGCGACCACCATTTCCATAGACGGCGAGGATGTATCCGTGATGCTGGAATATCCGGACGGCTCCTATGACACGCTGAACAGGATCAAGAATATTCTGCTGACCAATGCGAGCGGCGGACAGGTGGTGCTGACCGATGTGGCAGATGTCCACTATGAGGACAGCCCGTCCTCCATTTCGAGAAAGAACAAGCAGTACCAGGTGACGATTTCGGCACAGTATCAGGGAAATGCGGATGCGAACACGGAAAATGAAATCCTGTCAGAGGTGGTGAAGCCGAATCTGACCTCCGGCGTGTCCGTTGGTGTGAACTCCATGAATTCCTCCATGAATGAGGAGTTCTCGAATCTCTTCGCGGCACTGGCAGAGGCCGTGTTCCTGATCTTCGTGGTGATGGCGGCACAGTTCGAGTCCCCGAAGTACTCGCTCATGGTGATGACCACGATTCCGTTCTCTCTGATCGGATCGTTCTCGCTGCTGTGGCTCACAAATGTATCCATCAGCATGGTATCGCTTGTCGGCTTCCTGATGCTGATCGGTACTGCCGTAAACAACGGAATTCTTTATGTAGATACCGTCAACCAGTACCGTGAGACCATGGACTTCGATACGGCGCTGATCGAGGCCGGCGCGACCAGAATGCGTCCGATCCTCATGACCACGCTGACCACCGTCATTTCCATGATCCCCATGGCCTTTGCCATCGGCAATGCGGGTTCTATGACACAGGGTCTTGCCATCGTAAATATCGGCGGTCTGACAGCAAGTACCATCCTCTGTCTTCTGATGCTGCCGGTTTATTATTCGGTGATGACCCGGAAGAAGGATAAGGTGAAGGTATGCGAAATAGACGAATGATTAAGAGTGCGGGCTGCTTAGCGGCAGCCTGCCTCCTCCTTTCCAATGCAGCGCTGGCGGATATCCGGTTCAGTGATAATGTTTCCACGACTGCGAAGCAGACCTCCGCGGAGCAGGCCCGTTCCGCGGAGGAATGGGCGAAGCTCCGGGACAATACGGTGGAGTGGGAGGAGCTGCAGGATCTGGTGCATGAATACAATCCGACGGTATCGAAGCTCTGGATCAATTTTCAGCAGCAGGATAAAAACGGTGCTTATACCAGTGATTATGAGGATGTGCTGGACCTGATTAATGAGAATTATCAGGACAGTCTGGAGAGCGCCGGCGGTTCTCAGATCATGGAGGCACTGACGGAGCTGCAGTACAAAACCAGCAATACCGAGAGCAGTGTGGATTCCTCGGCGC
>CAVAXR010000126.1:0-4957 GCA_963592375.1 Oribacterium sp.
ATGCAGACGGAACAAGCGAGATTGTCGCCAGCAACGGCACGGAACTTTGCCGCCAGACCAATATTTTGTATTCAGATTTGTTTGTGGGTGAAAAAATCGATTTTACCAAGGCTTGGTCAGCCCCTGCACCTGTAAAGGTACAAACGTATCCATTGGATGTGCTGCGCGCGCAAACGCTGGAGCCGATTCGTGCGGTGGAAACGTTCAAGGTGCAAAAAGTCGTCGAAAACGAAAAAGGGCAGAAAATTTATGACTTTGGACAGGTCCTGGCAGGGCGCTGCCGCGTAAAACTGCGGGAACAGCCCGGTACGGAGGTGCGCATCCACCATACCGAAATGCTGAATACAGACAGCAGCTACTTTGCAGCGTTGAGCGCCCGTCAGCGGGAAACGATCATCTGCGACGGCGATGAAATCACCTACGAGCCGATGTTCACGTTCCACGGTTTCCGCTACATTTGGGTGGAAGGTGCTGAGAATGCACAGCCGGAAGATTTCGAGGCAGTACTGCTGTCTACCCCAAAGGAGAATAAGGGCAGCTTTCACTGTGATAATGCCGATTTTGAACAGCTGTATAAAAATATCCGCTATTCGCAGCGCAACAATATGATGTCTATTCCCACAGACTGCCCCCAGCGCGAAAAAGCAGGCTGGACCGGGGATGTGCTGGTGTACAGTAAAACCAGTATGCTGAATGAGGAAATGACGCCCTTTTACCAAAGCTGGCTGAACGGTCTCGTTGCAGATCAAGAAGAAAATGGCGCAATTCCTATTATCTCACCTTCGACAAAAATGTATGATTTCATGGTAAAAAAGGTGGGGCGCGACTTTGACACTTCTACCCCTGCCAAAGGGCTGGCGGATATTCTGCCTGGCGAAGATGGCCCCGTGGCCGAGGGTGCGTTACCCTCGGTAGCAGGGTGGAGCGATGTACTGGTTTGGCTGCCTTGGTATATGTACGAGGTGACGGGCAACGCAGATATTTTGCAGCAGCTTTATCCGGCTATGAAAAAATACGGGAACAGCATTATCACCACAGCGGCAAGTCGGCGCGGCAATGCGGAAAAGGACGATAATGACCGCTATTTGTGGAACACGGGCTTCCACTTTGGGGAATGGCTTGTTCCGGGGAAGGAAAAACCGGGGTTTGAGGCTTGCCCGGAAACGGCATGGTATATTGCACCGTTCTTTGGCTATCAATCCGTTCGTCTGCTGGGGCAGATTGCAGAAATACTGGGGAAAATGGAGGACAGCGCTTTCTACACTGCCTATGCGGCAAAAATGAAACGGGCTATCCAACAGGAAATTCTGCCCATTGAAAAGCCTTATGCCGAGTATATGGGCCGATACATTTTGGCCTTGGCCTTTGATTTGGCCGATGGCGAATGGTACAAACCATATTGCGACAAATTGGCAGAACTGGTGCAGGAGAGAAATGGTAAGCTAGGCACAGGATTTTTGGCAACACCCTTCATCTTGCAGGTGTTAGACGGCATTGGCAGACACGACCTGGCCAAAGAAATTCTGTGGCAAACGGGTTGCCCCGGCTGGCTGTATGAAGTCAAAATGGGGGCCACCAGTATTTGGGAAAACTGGGGTGCGGTACAGCCAGACGGCACACCTAACAAGACAAGCTTTGACCACTATGCTTTCGGTGTGGTGGATACCTATCTGACCGAGACTGTTTGTGGTATCCAGGCTGCTGCACCGGGTTTTGACAAAATCAAAATTGCGCCCTGTATGGACAGTGGTTTTGATAAATTTGAACGCACATTTATCAGCGAACACGGGCCTATTCGGGTATGCCGCAAGAAGGATACTCTCACGGTTATGATACCGCCGAATACTACCGCAGAGATTATTTGGAATGGGCAGCATCACAAAACAGGAAGTGGCACCTATGTATTCTGAATTTGATAACACTCGCCAATGGCTGGACACGGATGGCAACCCGATTCAGGCACACGGCGGCAGCATCATCGTGGCAGATGGGATTTTTTACTGGTACGGTGAAAACAAAGAGCTGACGAATGGCGAAAATGGTATATGGTGGAATGGTGTACGTTGTTATTCCAGCAGTGATTTGTACAATTGGAAGTCTGAGGGAATCATCATCCCCGCAGATGAGAAGATTTCGCCAACCTTGGCACAAACTTCTCAAGCAGACCGTCCGCACATTTTGCTTTGCCAAAACACCGGGCGCTTTGTCTGCTGGATTAAAATCATGGAGAAGGATGGAACGCAGGATTACACGATTTTGTCTGCGGAACATCTGCTCGGCCCTTACAAGTTGGAAAAAGACCATTTTCGCCCGCTGGGTATTTCCGGAGGTGACTTTGATCTCGCGGAAGCAGATGGGGAAGCCTGTATGTTTTTTGAAAAAGTACATTCCGAAATGATTTGTGCTCGCCTAACGCCAGATTATTTAGGTGTGGAGGATTTTGTCAGCTTTCTGCCAAGGCCATACCCGCCGTTAGTGAGAGAGGCTCCTGCGCACTTTGCTAAGGAGGGAGCGCATTATCTCATTACCAGTGGTACGACGGGATATTTTCCCAATCCCAGTCTGCTAAGCACGGCAGAACGACTGTTTGATGCTTATACGGAAGTAGGTAACCCTCACATCGGGGATGAATCCCGCACGTCCTTTCATTCCCAAATCAGTTCCGTGTTCAAAATCCCCCATCAAAATGTTTGGATTGCCTTGGCCGACCGATGGCTGCCGAATTGTATGGATATTCCCTATGAAACGGTGGAAAAAGTATTTGAGTTGGCGTTTACCGGACACATTAAGGAAGCAGCGGCTATAAAAAACACGCTGGATTTGCCGCCGGAAAACACATCCAAGGCAGAATATATTTGGTTGCCGGTAACTTTTGAAAACGAAATCCCGCAGATACACTGGCACACTACATGGCAATGGGAGCAGTTTGCACAATGAACGTAAGAGATGATATTTGTTTTTTCGATATGAGCCATTATACGGCCACAACAGACATTGCAGAACGAGCCAATGAAAAGTATATTCGCCGAGAGCTCGAAAGACGCTTTCCCACAGATGTTTTTACAGAAATCACCGTGACGCATAACAGTACCGGAAAATACAGGGCAAAAGCCAGCTGGTTTGAAAAAATATGGGGTGCAGGAAAGCCCGTTACAGGATTGCCGGAATATTATGAGGTCGATATCCTGCACAAGACCGGTCGGCACATAGAAGAATTGATTGTGTGGTCGCCGGTTACATGGAATGACCGATTTGCCGGTACGGCAGGCGGCGGAACGGGCATTGGTGGGCGGAACTATCTGACCAAGCCGGATAATTGCAGCCGTGGCTGGACGGTGCCATATGCGGTATGCAACGGCTTTACGGCAGCTACTATGTACGCGGGCAATATTGATGGCTGGGATGATCATACCCTGGATGCAAAAAGCGGAAAATTGGATTGTGAACTGTACGAAAATTGGCGCATCCGCAGTACGCATGATATGACCGTGTTTGGCAAGGCCGTAGCCGAAATTTTGCACAATCGCCCAGTGAAGTACGCCTACATGAGCGGCGGCTCCGGTGGTGGCCGACAATGCTTGATGGAAGTGCAGAACTACCCACAAGATTATAACGGCGTTTGGGCTTCCTGCCCGGCCATAAATTGGAATCATTTTCTGCTGGCCGGGTTTTGGCCGAACCTGGTTATGCGGGAAAAGAATCATTTTCTGTCTGCAAAAAAGAACGCCTTTTTTATTGAACAGGTACACAAGAAGTACGGTGGGGATGAATTCGTTTATCATATGACTCAAAAGCCGGAATTTGATGCTAACAGTTGTGTGGGAATGAAATCTCCCGGCGGGGTGATTTCACAGGCCGATGCCGACGTCATGAACGAAATATGGCGCGGCCCGCACCGCCGCAATGGGGAACAACTGTGGTATGGGTATTATCCCAGTTGCAAAAACTGGCAGGTACTGATACCAATCGGAACCTATTACTATCCCACGCCATTCTCCAAGAAAATCAAGCCGTTTATTTTGGGACCTCTCTATGCACGGTGGAGTACGGAAAATCCTAAGCAGAATTTTGATGCCATGACATGGGATGAGTATGTAGAATTGTTTGATAAGGGAACTGCAAAGTTTGGGGATAACTTAGCCGATAACGCTTGTATTGATAGCTTTGTGCAGGCAGGCGGTAAACTGATGATGGATCATGGAATGGATGATCCGCTGATTCCGACAGAAGGCACAATCGACTATTACAAAAAATTGGTACGACATTTTGGTGAAAAAGCAGAAGTCGATAAATTCTGTCGATTATACATCAATCCCGGTGATAATCATGGCAACTGCTGGGGCAATGGCCCGGGTATTACTCAATCTGCCGGAATGAAAGCGCTTGTAGACTGGGTAGAACACGGAATTGCTCCCGATAAAATTCATGCAGTTCGTATTAACCCTAAAAATGGGGCATTATTAGAAGAGGGGATGGCAAGTCCGTTTTAAGAGGGAAAATCCCCAAAAGTGAAATGAAGTGATTTAAGACAAGAAATATTTTCGGATTTTCACTTTCAAGCGTCCAACTTCATTTTACAGTCAACCTATTAATACGAAAGAAGATTCATTTAGAGCCGCCTGGGCTGTTTTGGCAACAGTTTGGCAATGATGAGTCAAGAATAAATCTCTTTCATTTTCAAAAAGAAGCAAACCCTCCTCGCAGGGTTTGCTTCTCTTCTTTTATGGTTCTTCATGCTCATTAGGTTCCTGTCCATTCCTCTCCCTAACTTTCCGTGAAGAACCATAAAATCCCCCGGCATCTTTTTGAATTTTGAAAACAGGCGCAACATCTACACAATAATAGCGGGCAGTCACTTCTGGAAGAGGAGCAGCTGTCCGCTATGTATGATTTGTATCGGATAATATGGTAATCAATGATTGATGCACAGCTGCGTCAACCGTGCTGACATATCATG
>CAVAXR010000127.1:0-4933 GCA_963592375.1 Oribacterium sp.
TGATCATTCTGCGCACTGTGCACGCCCAGGAACTGATTATTCTGCTCTGCATTTTCAGCACTGGAAAGAGCTCCCTGATTATTCGAGGGGTTCGAATTCAGATCTTTGTTCAGAAGATTCTGCCCCAGGTTTTCGTTCGCGCTATTCAGGTTCAGGGCTTCCTTCGGCAGATTCGATTTCAGGGCTTCCTTCGGCAGATTCGGGTTCAAGGCTTCCTTCGACAGATTCGATTTCAAGCCGCCATTCGGATTGACACCCTTCATGCCATCGTTCTTCTGTCCCGACAGCTTGCTGGTATTTACGGCCTTCATACCGTCACCGGAGCTGCCGCCGGATGCTGAATCCTTCTTAGCCCCCTCCAGCAGGCCGCTGCCGGCTCCTCTGCTTCCCTTGAAGGCATTATCCGGCCCATGGTCGCTGCTGCCGCCGGAATTTCTGCCGCCGAAGCGCTGAGACTTCAATTTGGAATCCATCCGCTTATCCATCTCCGACATCATCCTCTCATTTTCTTCTCCGCGCTTCGCATCGTTCCGCTTTCTTTCCATGCTTCTCTCATAGCTGTGCCACAGATGTCGGCCGACCCGTGCGGCTTCGCTGAACGAGCTCCGTTCATTTGCACCGGCCTCCTGGCTGATCAGGGATGTAATCATGCCTCTGGACTTGTATACCGCATACAGACCGCCGCCGAGAAACAGCGCCTTGCAGTACATATCCAGCTCCGTGCTGAAGGTGAATTGCAGATTCGAGCTGAGTATCATCGGACACATCAGGAGATACAGCTTCATAGCCACCAGTATGCCGTAGCCGCTGAAGCAGGTGCCGATGAAGAGATCCCGCCACTTCCCGAAGCGTTCCCCGTCATCCAGCGGAATCGAAGCCGCAAAAAAAGGCGACAGAACATACAGCATCAGCAGGTTAAACAGCCGCTGCACAACGGCCACCAGTGTGCAGATCAGAATGAATGCAAACACGATGCCCATGATGTACATAATATAGTAGCTGAACTGCGAGTAATGGAAATACTTATAGACATCCGTCATGCTGTACGGATCCAGATCCGTTGTCCCATAGAAACGGCTTCGAATCGGATCGCCCGGTCCGATTATCCGCTTTCCACTCTCCACCAGCTCGTTCGAGAGATTGTAGTCGTTATTTTTGGCTGCATTCAGGGAGGACAGCACGAAAATCATATGCCCAATGGTCGTGTTGGACGCACTTTCCGCCCCGGCCAGCGTCAGCGCGGAATCAATGCCGATCAGCACCGTATTGGCCAGATAAATCAGCCCGAATACCACAAACTGTATCGTAAACAGATTCACAACCGAGCGGAGCAGCGAAGCCATTACCCGAGATACCGGCCGCTTATTTTCAAAATCCAGGTCCATCATCGACCGGCTGACACCGTAAATGGCAAACAGCACGGCCAGTCCCAGTGCAAAAAAGTTGAGCAGCCAGAAGGCCTTGTGCACGGCACCGATGGAAAACAGCGCCTCCAGCAGCGTCATAGGCTTGCCGTTGTAGCTCACCTTCTGGATGCCGATCAGAATGTCAAACACACTTACCAGATGGTCCACCAGCTCCAGAAAGGTCTTCGCCGCAAAGTACACATGCGCATAGAAGAGATCCAGAATTTCCTTCAGGATATCCATAAAGACAGACTTCAGGATGGTATCCAGTATCGGTCCGATCACATTCTGATATATTATAGAAAACGTATCGCTGATCAGCCCCTTCACAAGATTAAAGACCGGGGTGACAATTTTTCCCCATACAAATTCATATATGGATTGAAAAAGTCCGCAATACACATAACTCATATGACTTCTCCTTGCTTCCGCTTAAGCCTAACCGCCGCTCTGTCCTTCATTTCCGCCGCCGCTGTCACCGGCTCCCTGCAGGGCACCCGACGCTGCCTGTCCGGCTTTTTTTGCACCTTCTGCCGCGGCAGACGTACCGCCGGTCGCATAGGCCTCCGCCACCTTACCGACTTCCTGTGCTGCCCTGTAGAGCGCCATCTGGTCTCCCATAACAGACCGGGCAACCGAATCAGGCGCAATCATTCTGATGATCGTCGACTGTGCCTTATAAGCTGACCAGGCGCCGCCGACGACAAATATGATAAATGCTGTCAGGTTCAGCAGCCTGTCCTCAGAAAAGGTCAGCCAGTCATTCCCTCCCCCGATGTCGTTGGCAATGATGGGCACCAGCAGGAGGAACAGCCGCATGATCACCACCACGGCATAGCTGGCAAAGTACTTTCCGATGAACAGCTCCCGCCACTTTTTGAAACGCGCACCGTCATCCAGAACGATCGAGCTTGTAAAGAACGGGGCTGCCACATACAGCACCATCAGATCGAAGATCCTGCGGATAAACTGCACGCAGGACAGGAGCAGGATGACCATGACCGGAATCGTCAGCAAAAAGCCATAGAAATAATGGATCTTCTGGATGTCATAATACTGTACTACCCTGTTAATATCCCTGTAAAAGTACTGCGTATCGGACGCGTACCGGTACGCCTCCTCCTTCATGCCTGACTTCAGGGCATCCTGCGATACCGCCAGGAACATGATGTCAGCCATGGAATTCTTGTTGGAGGCGTTGAGGCCGCCGTTCAGTCCCTGCAGAAGTCCGGCAATGATTACGGATGTCAGCTTCTGGATCAAAAGGCAGAAGAAGGGAACCCAGGCGAAGCCAAAGGCACTCTTCAATCCGGACCGCAGCACCTTGCTGATCGGATACCGTTCATCCCCCATCGCGGTCTCAGCGATGGAACGGGCAGCGGCAAAGGTCGCAAACAGAAAGCCCAGTGCGGCGGCAAAGAAGGTGATATAGATAAAGACCTTCGTGAGTGTGCTTCCGCTCATCAGGTAATCGATCAGCGGCATATGCTGACTCTGTCCGTTCTGCACCACCGTGATATCCTCAAGACCGGTAAAAACATTGAAAAAGCTTTCGATGGCATCCACGATAAAGAGCACCAGCTGAAAAACCCGATAAACAATACGTTTATAGAGATATTCAAGCGCCGCTACCAGAAACTCTCCCCAGAGTGTTTTAAAGAGTTGCTCGATCACCGGTGATAATACGGTCTTTATGATGGATTCCAGCACCCCCACCAGCATACTGATAAACTTCACCGCTCTTCACGCTCCCTTCTGCCTGTCTTCCTCTGTTTATCTTACGCCTGTATTCTCCCTTGTTCTCTTGACAAAGAATACTGCCGATGCACCCAGTGCGATCACGAAGAGAATCGCAATGATGGCTGCCACATTGACGCCCTTCCGTACCCGGAAGGAAACCGCAGAGACATTTCCCGCACTGTCATATGCCTGCAAAATATACCGGCCGGCATCCTTTATCAATGTCAGACTGCTGCCGTCATACTGTGTCGCACTGCCTGTACTTTCGTCATATAAAAGCACATGATCCACATCCTTCGACAGATAAGAGATCTCCGCCGCGTTTCCTTTTTCGCTCACAGAAAGCGCCGGCGGCGTATTGTCTATGCGAAGCGTCACGCTGTAGGTGTAGCCATCCGCACTGCTCATGCCGAGCTCGTAGCTGCCCTCCTGCGAAAAGTCGATCTGCGCCGCGCCGCTGGCTGCCGTAAGGCCCGCCAGAGACTGCGGCTCTCCGTTCACGCTGAGAGAATCCACCGTAAGCCCCTCCGGTACGGTATAAAGTCCCATATCGGCTTCGGTATCTCCCACCAGACGGAAGCTGTAGATTTCCGGCTTCAGGCTGTCCTTCCGCCGTACCAGCATAGTATAGCTGCCGACCTCATTGAAGCTGCCGTTCACCGGAATGTCATAGTCCTCGCCGTTTCGCAGCACCGTTACACTGGCACCCATGGCGCTGACATTGTCCGGATCGAAGCTCACCGCCGTATTGGACAGCATACCGTTCGGCACATTGATTGCCAGCAGCTCCTGCAGACTGCCCTGATCCTCTGCTTCCGCCGGGACCCCGCTCTCCTCTGCTGCCGCTTCACTCTCCGCCGCAGACTCCGTTTCCGAAGCCTCCGCTGTTTCCCCGGTCAAATTTCCGGACAGCAGGCCGCTCTGCGCTTCCAGAAGGTCCTGATAAGCGCTTCCTGCATCGGAAGCCATGCCGCCGGCCGCATTCACCGCATCATTCACGGAGCTGATCGCATTGTTAATATTCTGATCGCCGCCCAGCACACCGCCTATATATGGCTGCGAATTGCTGCTGTAGCTGCTGTAGCTGTCATAAGCACTCGAGGCACTGCCGGATGTACTCTGTCCCGCACCGGGCAGCTTCTGCTGGATACGGAAATTAAAGGTCGCCTCGGAGATGGTCTGCTCCGACAGCGGCTTTGCACTGTCCTTCACCACGTAAACATGGAACACATAGGAGCCGCTTTCCGTAAGATAGCTCTTGTTCTGATATTCCTGCTCCACGCCGTCCTTCTCCAGGGCATACTGCACGTTCTTCGGGAAATCCATATATACGGGCTGATCCGTCATGCCGCCGTTGGAGACATTTGCATAAAAGAAAGCCTCGTTGTTAATAGACTCCGAATAGAGACCGTAATCCTCATAGCGTGTTTCACTCAGGCTCACACTGGTCACATAGGGGCCGATGCCCTGCTTCTTTTCCTCCGGACTCGCTCCCTCGATCTTCAGCTGCGCGCTTGCAGAATTGGAGGTAATGTTCTGCCCGGGTGCGCTGCCTGTAATTGCCAGCACAGAAGGACTGATGCCCTTCGCCATGGCAGCATACGGAAAGCCCAGCGCCAGAAGCGCTGTGCCCGCACCAAAGATCCATGCCTTATGCCTCGTCTTCATCCAAATCCCCCCAAATATCATCCTCTTCCTCAGCAATTTCGTCCTGCAGCTCCTGCAGCTTTTCTTCATACACGCTCTGCAGAATCTCATTCAGCTCGTCCAGCGTAGAAACATGCGAA
>CAVAXR010000128.1:0-4915 GCA_963592375.1 Oribacterium sp.
CAGGCACCCTGCTGCGGTGCGCACCAGCCTACACCATGTGTAAAGCCGGAAATATCCTTTACCTCCTTGGCCTGGATCCACTTTCCTTCCTCAGGAATCGGAGCCGCGCCATGGTGAACTCCCTGTGCCACAGGGCACATGCTCTCAACCTCATTCGTATAGGTCATATGAAATCTCCTTTCATTTTCCCACGCAAAAAAAGCATGGGGCGAATCAACTCTTGTGCTTTTCCTCCGCCCATGCCGGCCTCCTATAAGTCTGACCACTTAACCTGCATCTGCGGCTGTATGTCTGCATGAAATGCATGCGGTTCTGCGCACATTTCATCCAAAATAAAAGCAATGCTATTCTTGCACAGATTGTACTTTCTTGCAAGCAGAATCATGCCAAATTATCTAATTTTTAACAATCCTTTACGAATAGCGCCATCGATTTTTCTGATAAAAAAGCCGGAATGGATATCTCCATTCCGGCCAAAGGCTTTTTCAGACCCGAAGGTCTCTCATTTTGTCATTGTTTACTGCTTTGCGCTCAGGTACTCATCGATGCCCTTTGCTGCGGCCTTTCCGGCACCCATGGCAAGGATAACGGTAGCTGCACCGGTCACGGCATCGCCGCCGGCATACACGCCCTTCTTGGTGGTCTCGCCATTCTCTTCCTTTGCAACGATGCAGCCGTACTTGTTGGCCTCCAGGCCCTCTGTCGTAGAGGTAATCAGCGGGTTCGGAGAGGTTCCGAGAGACATGATCACGGAATCGCACTCCAGAACATACTCAGAGCCCTCGACAGGAACCGGTCTGCGGCGTCCGGAAGCATCCGGCTCGCCCAGCTCCATCTTCTGGATCTTCACGCCCTTCACCCAGTCATTCTCATCCGCGATGATCTCCACCGGATTCTGCAGAAGGTCGAAGATAATGCCTTCCTGCTTGGCATGATGCACTTCCTCTGCTCTTGCCGGAAGCTCAGCCTCGGATCTTCTGTATACAATATGTGTCTCCGCACCGAGACGCAGTGCCGTTCTCGCTGCATCCATGGCCACGTTTCCGCCGCCGACAACCACGACCTTCCTGCCGCACTTGATCGGAGTATCGGAATCCTCACGATATGCCTTCATCAGATTGTTTCTGGTCAGGAATTCATTGGCAGAGAATACACCGTTTGCTGTCTCTCCCGGAATGTGCATGAACTTCGGAAGTCCGGCACCGGTTCCCAGGAATACGGCATCAAAGCCCTCCTGCTCCATCAGCTCGTCCACCGTGATGGAACGGCCGACGATGACGTTGGTCTCGATCTTCACGCCCAGCTTCTTCACATTCTCGATCTCCGGAATCACTACGCCGTCCTTCGGAAGACGGAACTCCGGGATACCGTAGATCAGCACGCCGCCCGGCTCATGGAAGGCCTCGAAGATGGTCACGTCATAGCCAAGCTTTGCCAGATCTCCTGCACAGGTCAGACCGGAGGGACCGGAACCGATGACTGCTACCTTCTTGCCGTTCGGCTCGCCCGGCTTTGCCGCCACATAGCCATGCTCTCTTGCCCAGTCTGCCACGTAACGCTCCAGCTTTCCGATAGAAACCGGCTCGCCCTTGAAGCCGCGGATACACTTGCCCTCACACTGCGTCTCCTGCGGGCACACACGTCCGCAGACAGCAGGAAGTGCAGAAGACAGTGCAATCACATCGGCAGCCTTCGCGATCTCGCCGTCCTTGATGCACTGAATAAAATCATTGATATGCACAGAAACCGGACAGCCCTGCATACACATCGGCTTCTTGCAGCCGAGGCAGCGGTTTGCCTCCGCCTTGGCTTCCTCATCATTATATCCCAGACAAACCTCTTTGAAGTTTGTTGCTCTCACCTTCGGGTCCTGCTCACGAACAGGAACTCTCTCCATAACATTTCCAGCCATAATCTATCCTCCTATCGATCCCTCAGCTTAATTGCAGTTGCCGCAGCCGCCGTGGGCCTTCTCAGCCTCCATAAGCTCCAGCATTGCCTTGCCTTCTTCTGTCTTATAGGTCTGCTGACGCTTCATTGCCAGATTAAAGTCTACCAGATGACCGTCAAACTCCGGTCCGTCTACGCAGGCAAACTTCACCTCATCGCCAACCACAAGACGGCAGGCACCGCACATGCCGGTTCCGTCGATCATGATCGGGTTCATGGATACAATGGTCGGAATATTCATTTCCTTGGTGGTCAGGCAGGCAAACTTCATCATGATGACCGGGCCGATGGCAATGCACTTTGTATAATGTCTGCCCTCTTCATTGACAAGACGCTTCAGCACATCGGTAACCACGCCCTTTGCGCCGTAGGAGCCGTCATCTGTGGTGACGTAAACATTTGCCGCAACAGCCCGAAGCTCCTCTTCCATGATGAGCAGGTCCTTGTTTCTGGCGCCCAGGATCACATCGGCCTTGATGCCGTGCTCATGCAGCCACTTCACCTGCGGATATACCGGCGCCGCACCGACACCGCCGGCAATGAAGATGATGGACTCCTTCTCCAGCTCCTCCTGCGACATTTCGATGAGCTCTGACGGCTTGCCCAGAGGTCCCACGATATCTGTAAAGGAATCGCCGGCTCTGAGATGGCTCATCTTCTGTGTGGATGCACCCACCACCTGGAATACGATAGTGATCGTACCGGCCTCGCGATCATAGTCCGCAATGGTGAAGGGCACTCTCTCACCCAGCTCACCCAGCTTTGCGATCATAAACTGACCCGGCTCTGCCTTGCGGGCAACAAAGGGGGCTTCCACCACCATGAGCCAGTCCTTATCCACCAAATGCTCAACTTTTGTGATTTTATACATGTTCTCCTCCATGTTATTTATGTCATAGTGGGTTTCATTATAGCACGAAAGCAAGCGTCATCAACAAATTTTTAACAAAGTCTGCCTAACTTTTGTTCATGACGCCTCATTTTTGTACGCATACCCACCGGTTTCGCGTTTCCGTTTGCCGGAAGCACCGTTCAGTCTTCCTCCGCAAGAATCAGCTCCCGCGCATAGGGCAGACTCTCGATCCAGTGACAGAAGCTGTGCCACTCCTCCAGCTTATGGTTCCGCCGCGCGAAGTAAATGTTGATCAATGTTTCGTAATTCATGCTGAGTGTCCGCATCTGGTTGTAGGAGCTCGGCAGCAGCTGAATCAGATCGTACCAGTCCTCCTTCTTCTTTCCTTCATTTACGAACTTCAGTCTAATGTCTTCGAGCGAAGAAACGATCTGCCGCAGCACTTCCTCACCATGCGCGGTGAGATGATCATGAGAAAAGTCATCCAGCTCGAAGGGCTTCGCATGAATCTTGTGCATGGTCGAGGTGGAATTTGCCACAGTAGACACCTTGTAGGTGTCATACTCCTTCCACCAGTACATCGGCGCCGTCACATCGCAGGAAACAAAGATCTGCCGCACGAATTTCCGATGATCCGAGCCCGCCTTGCGAAGGCGCTTTCCGAGATCCAGATCATTCGGTCCCAGCACATAATTTCCATCCGCATCATAATAGGAATCGGAACGTGCCCATGAATTCATCGGATTGCGGGCGCCCCGCATGGCATTTTCCAGATTCATCACACTGGTTCTTTCTATTTTAATCATAGCTTCCTCTCTTAATGATAAAGTTTCCGCAGCGCTTCAGTATAGCAGATTTTTCCGTCAATGTCACGAAAGACCGACGGTCCGGCTGATGTTATAGATATTTCACATATATGTCATAACTTTACGCGAAAATGCTTTGCTTTTTCGTGCGATAGTGCTATAATTACGTTGTTAAAAGATTAACAATAGCTGGTTGAGTCCCAGCTTTGGAAATTTATTTCATTCTAAAAGGAGAAAATACTATGGCTAGATTCACATTACCGAGAGATCTGTATCACGGAAAGGGTTCCCTGGCAGAGCTGAAGAACCTGAAGGGCAAGCGTGCCATGATCTGCGTCGGCGGCGGCTCCATGAAGCGTTTCGGATTCCTCGAGAGAGCAGAGAATTACCTGAAGGAAGCCGGCATGGAGGTAGAACTCTATGAAGGCATCGAGCCGGATCCTTCTGTAGAAACCGTTATGAAGGGCGCAGCAGCCATGCAGGCCTTCCAGCCCGACTGGATCGTAGCCATCGGCGGCGGTTCCCCCATCGATGCCGCTAAGGCAATGTGGATCAAGTACGAGTATCCGGACTGCACCTTCGAGGATATGTGCAAGGTATTCGGCATTCCTGAGCTTCGTCATAAAGCGCACTTCTGTGCTGTTTCCTCAACCTCCGGTACCGCAACCGAGGTGACTGCATTCTCTATCATCACAGACTATGCAAAGGGCATCAAGTATCCGATCGCTGACTTCGAGATCACACCGGACGTTGCTATCGTGGATCCGGATCTCGCAGAGACCATGCCGAAGAAGCTCGTAGCCCATACCGGAATGGATGCCATCACACATGCCGTAGAGGCCTATGTTTCTACCGCCAACAGCGACTTCACCGATCCGCTGGCCATCCACGCCATCGAGCTCATTCAGAAGACACTGATCAAGTCCTACAATGGTGATATGGAAGCCCGCGATACCATGCACAATGCACAGTGTCTCGCCGGCATGTCCTTCTCCAACGCGCTGCTCGGCATCGTGCACTCCATGGCCCACAAGACCGGTGCTGCCTTCGCAGACTACGGCGCACACATTATCCACGGTGCAGCAAACGCTATGTACCTTCCGAAGGTCATCGCCTTCAACGCAAAGGATGAGACTGCTAAGAAGCGTTACGGCGTGATCGCAGATTACATGCACCTCGGCGGCGCAAATGATGACGAGAAGGTTGCTCTCCTCATCGCTGAGCTCAGAAGAATGAATGATGAGCTGAACATCCCGCACTGCATCAAGAACTACGGACCGGATTCCTATCCGACAGAGCAGGGCTT
>CAVAXR010000129.1:0-4848 GCA_963592375.1 Oribacterium sp.
ATCATAGGCCTTGTGAGTCTGGTAATCCAGATTTGCAAACGAAAATGACCGCCCCTGGTCCGAGCGGTCATTTCACAATGAAATTGTTCCGTAAAGGCTAACCGCTTATCGGCATCGCCCTTCTGCTATTATTATACCAGCCCCCGCCGCTTTGTCAAGATGACAAGGCGGCATGTATGTGTAACAAAATCGTTGGCAAGGGGGGCTGGCATCAAAATCAGCATGGAAAAATGTGTTGTTCAAAGAGAAGAAGTCTCAGCGGCTGAGCACCCTGGCGCACCCAACCGGCCGCTGTCAGTCGTAGGGGTGCATCCCGGACAGCGGGTCAAAGTGCGTCAGGTAATGTCTTGCAGCGGGGTGAATGTCACAAGCGGACAGCGTGTGCGGAGGGATATATGCGTTCTCGCCCAGCCGGGTGGCCTTCGCTGCGGAAAGCGGCAGCGTCACGGTAGAGCTGCCCTCCAGCCTGTTGTGGGCTTCCCAGCCGCGCAGGACGAGTCGGAGCTGGCCTGTATGGTGTAGCGCCAACAAAGCCGCGAGGTTGTTTGCGCCGGCCACGCTCCAGCAGGTACGGTTGTGCTTCATCCGGTTCCCAATAATGGTAAAGATGTTGCTCTCCATGCTCCCGCAACGGGCGGGCCGCTGGCCCTCGTTGGGCAGCGGAGGCCGCTTTCCTGTTCGCTGGTAGTACGGTACAAGGGCGTGGCTGTGGTTGCTGAAATAAGAAAACAGCTTCCGGCGGTTCTCCTGTTCTGCGGGGTCCAGTGTGCTCTCAATGGACGCTTCCACTACGGCAATGGCCTCTTTGGGCTTGCGCTCGTGGAGCAGCTTCAGGACGAGTTTCTGGAGTTCAGAATCGTTCAGATAGGTGCGCACAGCCTTGTTTCGGTGGAATGGGTCGAGTTGGTAAGTGCAGCCCGGCACCATGTTCCGCTGGAGCCACAAGCCGCCGTCACTGTTAAACACACGCCGTTTCACGGATGATACGGCATAGTAATCTGCCACCACACCCTCAGTGTGGCTGCGGAACGACTTGGCCTCCTCAAAGCTGGCAAAGGAAACTTTGTTGGCAAGCGTCCGTCGTCCGCTGGCGTCTTCGTAGACCCCAGAGTAGGCAATGGACACTTTCATTTCCTTGCTGGGGCCGTACTCCAGTCGGTCTTTCCCCTGCAAGTCAAGGTACACGCCGTCCATTTCCTCGTACAGCACCGGTGTCTCGTAAGCTCCGGCTCCACACTCGGCCTTCGCTGCGGCAGCCAGCCCTTCCACGCGGCTCTGCTCCCAGTCTCCGGCGTTCTGGACGATGCGCCATACACTTTCGTGGCTCAGATTCAGCCCCGTCAGGTCGTTCAGCGTAGTGGCCGCCGTCCGGTAGCTTACCGCGCAGGCCGCTTCCACCGCCATCATGCAGACAGTATCGCTGAAAAGTCCTACGGTGTCAAGCCCCATGCTCTTGTCCAGCAGGTAGACCGTTGTGCCATGCTGTTCTGCGATTCCAGACAACAGGTACACATGACGCTGGTATTCCACCTCGCCCATGACTGTTTTGAGCGTGGTAGTACGGTAGCCCTTATCTCGATACGCTCCCTTGTCTCGTTGCTGGGAAAGGGTGCGGTCCGCTTCTTCTAAGCTCCTGCGCATAAGTTCCCGGCCAATCTGGAGGGCTGCTTCGTACACCAGGCCTTCCAGCGTGGTAATGTCTACAAATTCTTCGCCCCAGCGAAAAATTCTCTTGCCCTGTTGCTCTAATTTTGTTACCATATCCTTGGAACTCCTTTGCAGTAAGTGTTTTTCTTCAACTCACTATTCTACTGATTTTGGAGTCCCAAGGGAAGCGGTTTTTCCGCTTCCCTTTTTATTTTGCCAACGAAAACTTTACACTAACAAGTAAATCAGAGGTATCTTTTTTGTGAACGGTCCGCAGGTCGGATCGTTCTTTTTTCGTCCCGCCAAAACTTTTTTCCGCGAACTTGGCCAAAAGGGGTGTTCGCAGAACGAGTAGTGGGTGAAGGGAGAAATATTTTTGTCCTGCTGCCCTGTTTTGTCTGGCAAAACACGCTCCTGCGGCTTTGCAGATAGTAGAGGGGAAAATCAGCGGCTGTACGGCAGGGGCAGAGCGTGAGCTGTCAGAGCAAGATTCTACCGAGGTGCCAGATTTCGCATTTCGCTCATTCTGTCCCATCGGAATCTTGTTGGGGTTGCCACCCCAAACCCGCCTTTACGCAGCCGGACGGCTGCGGCAACCTCGCCCGCCGACAGAGCTTTGCAAGCTCCATCGCCGGACAAGGTTCTGAATGTCCTCCCGCGCCGTCTCCTGCTCCCGTGACCTGTGGGGAGCGCGGAAGATTTTTCTGTCCGCATACTCAACAGCCGCCCCAAAAATGTCCGTTGTAAAGTGAGGGACTTCCCATCCGGAAAGTCTCTCCCGCAAAAACCATGAAAGGAAGTGCAGCCCATGCCCCGCAGAAGATACGACACGCCCCACCGCAGCCGTGTGGTCAAGACACGGCTGACCGACGAGGAATACGCCGACTTTGCCGCCCGCCTTGCCCCCTACGGCATCAGCCAGTCCGAGTTTCTCCGCAGAGCCATCCGGGGCGCGGTCATCCGCCCCGTCGTCACCGTCTCCCCGGTCAACGACGAGATGCTGGCCGCCATCGGGAAGCTGACCGCCGAGTACGGCAGGATCGGCGGCAACCTCAATCAGATCGCCCGTGCCCTCAACGAGTACGGAGCGCCCTACACCGCTCTGGCGGGCAGAGTGCGCTCCGCTCTGGCCGACCTCGCGGCCTTGAAGTACGAGGTGCTGGAAAAGGCAGGTGAAGCCGTTGGCAACCTTCAAACATATCAGCTCTAAGAACGCCGACTACGGCGCGGCGGAGAAGTACCTGACCTTCGCCCACGACGAGTTCACCATGAAGCCCACCCTGGACGGCATGGGGCGGCTCATACCGAGAGAGGACTACCGCATCTCCACCCTCAACTGCGGCGGGGAGGATTTTGCCGTCGCCTGCCTGCGGGCAAACCTCCGCTATGGCAAGAATCAGAAAAAGGAAGACGTCAAGAGCCACCACTACATCATCTCCTTTGACCCACGGGACGGCCCGGACAACGGCCTCACCGTGGATAAGGCGCAGGCGCTGGGCGAGAGGTTCTGCCGGGAGCAGTTCCCCGGCCATCAGGCCCTTGTCTGCACCCACCCGGACGGACACAACCACTCCGGCAACATCCATGTGCATATCGTCATCAACTCCCTGCGGATCGAAAATGTACCCCTGCTGCCCTACATGGACCGGCCAGCCGACACAAGGGCGGGCTGCAAGCACCGCTGCACCGACGCGGCCATGGAATATTTCAAAGCCGAGGTCATGGAGCTGTGCCATGAGGCCGGGCTTTACCAGATCGACCTGCTCCACGGCAGCGCGGACCGCATCACCGAGCGAGAGTATTGGGCGCGGAAAAAGGGGCAGCTTGCCATCGACCGGGAGAACGAAAAACGGCTGGAGAACCACGAGCCGCTCATCCACACGAAGTTTGAGACCGACAAGGAGAAGCTGCGCAAGACCATCCGAAAAGCCCTTGCCCGTGCAGGCAGCTTCGACGAGTTCTCCGCTGTTCTCTTGCAGCAGGGCGTGACCGTCCGTGAGAGTCGGGGACGGCTTTCCTACCTCACCCAGGACCGCACGAAGCCCATCACGGCGCGGAAGCTGGGAGACAGCTTTGACAAGTCCGCCGTCCTTGCCGCGCTGGAGCAGAACGCCGCCAGAGCGGAGCAGCAGATCCCGCAGCCCGTCTCCAACCGTGGCCTGTCTCCGAAACAGGGCGCACCGCAGGCCCCCGCCATCGGGCGCATGGTGGACATCGAGGCTAAGAAGGCCCAGGGCAAGGGCGTCGGCTATGAGAAGTGGGCGAAGGTCCACAACCTCAAGCAGCTTGCCGCGTCCTTCAATTTCCTCAATGACAACGGCCTGCTGGATATGGACAAGCTGGACGCCGCCGTCCATGAGAAGTACCAGGCCATGCGGGAGGCCAGGGACAGGCTCCGCCCCCTGGATGACGGCATCGCGGAGAAGAAGGAGCTGCGGAAGCTGGTCAGCGACTACTGGCGCACCCGGCCCGTCGTGGACGCGGGGCGAAAGCTCAGGGGCAGCCGGGCGGAGAAGCACCGCAGGGCCTATGAGGCCGAGTATATCATCCATGAAGCCACCCTCCGCCAGCTCCGGGAGCGCGTGCCGGGAAAGACCCTGCCCTCCGTCAAGACCCTCAACGCCGAGATCGAGGACCTCGTTTCCCAAAAGAACGCCCTTTACAACGACTACCGCGCCGCCAAGAAGGAGTATGAGACCATCGTCAACGCCCGCAGCAACGCCTCCGACCTGGTCCGCTCCCCTGTGCGGGACAAAAAGCGCAGCCATGAGCCGGAGCTGTAAAAGGTGCAAAATCCCGCCAAAAAGCCCCCAGGACGCGCCGAAGGGGCTGACCCATATCCGCATACCGCCCCCTTCTCCAAAAGCCCGTACAGGGCAGAAGATCCCCGAAAATGATACCGAAAAGATACACTTTTTGCCCCGCCTGCTCCTCGTTCCCGGCAGGCGAAAGAAAGGAGTGCCGCACCCATGCCGAAAATGAGCCGGAAACGACGGCCGGAATGGCCGTTCTTCCTCAATGACAGAAACCGGATCGCTTGCAACACGCTTTGCCGGGGCTGTGTCTACGGCTGCAAGCAGAGCTTCCGGGCGGTGGTGGTGCTCTGCCCCCATTACCGGTCCAAACGCTGGAAGCCCCCGGACGGGGCGCAGACCCCTGACCGCAGGAAGGCGTCGTGCTTCACGACACCCTCCCCGGGAC
>CAVAXR010000130.1:0-4810 GCA_963592375.1 Oribacterium sp.
ATACCCTTTTTATTGTTTGAGATCAGTTTTCCATATGAGGGTGCTGAATAGTTACTCTTTTCTTTTATATGTAATTTACTTTTTACTAGCAACAGTAGCAAGAAAAGAAAAAAATAAAAAACTGGCAAGCATAAAAAGTTCGTAAAATCAATACTTTTTGGAGATTGGACGGCACTTTTTGTGAAAATCACGCTGGCAACAGACCAGCAACAAAAATGGAATATGAATACAAGGAACATCGCAGGCAGTCTTTGAGGAAGCCTATTTGTGGGCAAGGGCAAAGGCAGCCTGCTTTGTGATACATGAAAGACGGAGGAAAACTATAATGAAAAACGGACATCAGGACCTTTTGGGTGCGGACACGGTGGATTATGACAAGATGAAAAGCTTACAGATGATGCCGTTGCCCGAAAACATGACTGTGATGGTCATCGATACCGATGAAGATAACAACATTGTAATGCGAGATGCCATTGAAACTTCCAGAGTTTACTGTCTTGTACTGGTTGAAGATGCAGAAGGTCAGCGTAACATTTTCCCTTATGATTTGTCTTTGAATGGTGGAATTGATCTTCGGGGTTACACGATTCCGATTCGCAAGTGCCCAAACTGCAACAAACGCTTGCGACCAAGGATGCTTGCGTGGCAGGATGATTACGATTATATCTGCGATTGTGGGCATCATGAGGAAACCTGGCCGGAAATCAAAATGGAGGACAAAACCAATGAGTAAAATTATTACCTGTGAACAGGTCAGCAACGGTCATCCCGACAAAATCTGTGACCAGATCGCAGATGCCATCGTGACCGACATCCTTCAGCATGACAAGCACGCCCGTGTGGCGATTGAGTGTCTGCTGAAAAAGAGCCAGCTGTTCATTGCTGGTGAGGTCACCACTGACTACCAGCCAAACTACCAACAGATCGTCCACGATGTGTTTACCTGCATCGGTGCGGAAAAGCTGGGGTGGAACATGAGCGAGATGCTCCGCATCGGTATTCTGGTGGACAAGCAGTCGCCGGATATCGCACTCGGTGTGGATAAGGGTGGTGCCGGTGACCAGGGCATCATGTATGGCTACGCCACCAACGAAACAGCAGAGCAGATGCCGATTCCCTACATGGTTTCCACTAAGTTCCTGCAACTGCTCAAGGCACATCCGAGTAAGATGTTCAGGGCGGATGCCAAAGCGCAGGTCAGCTACGATTACGACACTGGTCGCATCACCACCTTCCTCTGCTCCGTGCAGCACAGTCCGGATGTGGAGGCTAGCGATTTCCGACACATCATCGAATCCATGATGGTGCTTGCCGCTTGCGAGTACGGTCTGGACGGCAACTTCACGAAGCTGGTCAATCCCACCGGGCGATTCGTGCTGGGCGGCAGTTATGCCGACTGCGGCGTGACTGGCCGCAAGCTGGCGTGTGATACCTACGGCGGCATCGGTCGAATGGGTGGCGGTGCTTTGAGCGGCAAAGATCCTACCAAGGTGGATCGCTCCGCAGCATACATGGCACGAAAGATTGCCAAGGACATCGTGCAGGCCGGCTACGCTGACAAGTGCGAAGTCCAGCTGGCATACGCCATCGGCGTGGTACAGTCGGTGGGCGTGTCGGTGGAGTGCTTTGGCACGGAGCATCAACCGCTGGACTTCATCGAAGCCTACGTCCATGACAGCTACGACCTCACGCCGCAGGGTATTATCCAGCGGCTGGGACTGCTGGATGTAGACTACAACAAGGTCAGTGTCTACGGTCACTTCGGCAAGGCTGGGCTTCCGTGGGAAAAATAAAAAAGAGCCTATCTGACAGGATAAGCTCTCAACAAGTGAGTGATATTCTACGCCGTAAGGCTCCCCGTCACTCCCGGAGGATAAACATCATGCCATTGGTCTAGCTTGGGAAACGGTAAGAGTCAGCCCAAGATGCTGGAAAATATTTAACAAAGTTCCAAGATTAGGAGTTGTTTTGCAAGATTCAATTCTTGCAACAGAGGACTGAGGAATGCCACACATGGCAGCAAGATCACGCTGGCTTAAGCCAAGTGCGTTTCGTTGCTCAACCATTGCAGTTACGATGGCTGCGATTTCTTCAGTTTCTTCCATGTCTTTTGCAACAACAGGATCGACTGCTTTTACGTGTTCTTTGTAATCGTTCCAAGTTTTCATAGTTCACCGTTCTCCTTTCTGGACAGGTAGTCATCACGTTCACGCTTGGCTTTCTCAATTTCTCGGCGAGGAGTCTTCTGAGACTTTTTACGGAATTGATGGAGCAGAACGAAGGCGTCTTTTTGGACGAAGAAGTAAAAAACGCGGTTGTTACCGGGGCGTAATTCCCAGATGTCTTCTTCCAGATGTTTTGTGATGTTTTCATTCATGCTGGTCCCATTTAGTGAAAGCAACTCAATGTACAAGCTGGCCTGTTTATGTTGGATGCGAGCATCCTTGTTGGTAGCGGCTTTAACACGCAATCCTTCGAGGAAGTCCCAAACCTGACATTCACCGTCTCTTGTTTGATAGAACGCAATTTCATATTTAGCGTCGCTCATTAGTATGTGGTCTCCTAGGTTATTATATTCATTTGTTCAACACTATGATAGCATAAATGCTATCAAATTTCAATAGGAAGGAGAAAAGAAAATGCCATACAGACCAAAGACACCGTGCCGTCACCCTGGCGGCCCGGAACTGGTTGAACCCGGCCGGCTCTACTGTGAGAAGCACCTGCCTCTTCATCCGGAAGCAACAAGACCGGCTGCCAAGCGTGGTTACAATCGTCGCTGGCAGAAAGCCCGGAAGTCATATCTGGAAGCCCATCCGTTGTGTGTGGAGTGCATGAAGAACGGACGGTTTGTCCGGGCAACGGTGGTGGATCACATCAAGCCGCACCGTGGTGACCAGAAATTGTTCTGGGACCAGAGTAACTGGCAGGCTCTCTGCAAAGAGTGTCACGACCGGAAGACGCTGACCGAGGATATAAATCCGACCTACACCTACTGACAGGGCCCACCGGGGGCCGGGGTCACTTCTCTGTGGTGAAGTCACACGGAGACCGGTGCGGGCTTTCCTGTGAAAATCCGCAAAATTCATAGGCCGGGGGTCTGGCAATAACGGCGCAAAATGAAACTGAAAAATGTACAGGCATCGGAGCTGCGGTTCCGGTGCCTTTCTTTTTCCCCGAAATGAACCAAAGTACACGAAAACCCATGAGTTTTTCTGACTTTCGTGTACTTTAGCTTGTTCCGGGAGGAGCAAAGGCGAGCGAGAATCGGCCGCCGCAAAAACAAAGTAACCTGGCGGGGCGGAGCCGATTCCTACTTCGCCGCTTTTCGCATGAATTATGAGATTTTTCTAAGAAACCGCCGAAGAAACGGCGAAAAATGAGAGGGTGGTGAGGGCAGATGGAAGATTATACGGCTGAGATGATCAAGGACATGGCATTTTCGTTCTGTCCTCAGTGTGGTACGGCAATTGTGCCGAATCATAAAGGCAGACCTCGGAAGTTCTGTTCACCAGAATGTCGGTCCAGGTGGAACAATACCCATCCGAAGCCGGAAAACTGGAAAACGGTGCGGTCGAAGATCTGCCCGGTATGTGGGAAAGAATTCTCCTACCGCCACCAATACGGTCTGCCCAGAAAATATTGCAGCCGGGCCTGTGCCAACCGGGGCAGGGGAAAGGAGGCAAAAGATGCAGCCGCTGAGTATTGAACGGGATGTCAGAAGAAATGGTGTCCGAATGGACTGTGTTTTTGAGGGAACTGCGTTTGATGCCGCTAGGGAGCAAGTGAGAACGCTCCGTCTTTCTGGAACGAAACTTTCTCAGATCGCAGAGCAGACGGGAATGTCTGTGGAACAGGTGATGGACTACTGCCGGGAACTGGGACTGCCAGAGACGGGAAGCTGTCATCTGGTGCCGCCGGGCCGAATGAAAGAACGCAGATGTCCTATTTGCGGAAGGATTATCGGGCAGAGCGGAAGAGGTGCTCCGAGAAAATATTGCTCGGATGAGTGCTATGCCGAATATGAGCGCAGGCATTACAAACAAGAGAAAGCTGGCAGGGCGGCAATCTGCCAGAACTGCGGTCGGCCGTTTACAGCGATCTGCGAGAGCAGGAGCCAGCGGATGTTCTGCAGTCGAAACTGTTATTTTGAATTTCGATACGGATTGAGGGAGGCGAAGGAGCATGAATGAAAAAGTGATCGGTGTGTTCCCTATGTTCAACACCGGCGGCATCTGTGTACATGCGATTGACTATGCGGAAGATAAGGTGCTGGCATCTGTGAACGGAGAAAATCCAGAATGGTGCGAGATGACCGAAAAGCCGCAGTCGGAAGTCGGCGGAGAAAGCGAAGAATTGGAGTCGGGCTTTTTGTTCGGCTCTTTTTTCATTCCCTTTTCTCAGGTCATGCGCATGTAAATCTGAATTGGGAGGACTTACATGAAAACGACTGCTGAATTGAAGATGCTGCCGGTGTCCGTACTCAAGCCGGCTGCATACAATCCCCGGAAAAAGCTGAAACCGGGGGATAAGGAGTACGAGAAAATTAAAAATTCCATTGAGGAGTTCGGTTTCGCCGACCCGTTGGTGGTCAACGCTGACATGACGATTATTGGCGGCCATCAGAGACTGACCGTTGCAATGGCTCTGGGCTACACCGAAGTACCCTGCGCGGTCGTGGACATCGACAAGACCAGGGAGAAAGCTCTGAACATCGCGCTCAACAAGATCACCGGTGCGTGGGATGACTCGCTGCTGGCCGACCTGCTCAAGGACATCGAAAATTCCAACTTCGATCTGGGCAAGACCG
>CAVAXR010000131.1:0-4801 GCA_963592375.1 Oribacterium sp.
CTCTTGGCCCAGCTGTACTGACGATAGGATTCCTCCAGCTCGTCATTCATATCATCCATTGTGAGCTCACGCTCGTCCTTCATCATTTCCTCAGCCATTGCTTTTCCCTCATTTCTCTTATCTTAATGTCTTCGGCGCCGCAGCACCGGTTCTGATTATACCATAAGTCCGGCGCCGGTTCAAACTGCCGTCTCCTGCTTATTCAGACTGCTGTCAAATCGGTGCTTTTCTCAGCGTGCCTCCCGCCCGCCGTCCTCTGCGGCAGGCGGCATTTCCTTCGGGGGAATCCGCACGATGGACCAGAGCACCTTCCGGTCCTTGATGGTCTGCACATCGAAATGCACGCCCAGCACATCCACTCCCGGCTTGCTGCCGTCCTCCGGAATCGACGGGAGACAGCTGAGAATGAGACCTGCTACTGTATCATAGTCCCGATCCTCCGGGAGCTCCAGATCCAGCTCATCCGCAAATTCATCCACCCGCATGCTGCCGGCCACCCGGTACACGCCCTTGCCGAGCTCGGTCAGCTCCTTCGGCTCCGCCGGATCGAACTCGTCAAAGATGTCTCCGACGATCTCCTCCAGCAGATCCTCGATGGTCACCACGCCGGCGGTGCCGCCGTACTCATCCACCACAACCGCAAGATGCTTCTTTTTGGCCTGCATATCCTTGAAGAGCTGATCCGCATGCACCGTCTCCGGCACAAAATACGCATTTCTCAGCAGCTTCTCCAGCGGCTTCGGATTCTTCTCCTGCATATTAATAAGGAAGTCCCGGGCATTCAGAATACCGCAGATGTCGTTCAGATCCTCCTTATAGACCGGATAGCGGCTGAGACCGGTTTCCTTGATGGTCCTGAGAATTTCCTCATTGCTTTCATCCAGCGCAAAGGCTGTCACATCCGGGTTCGGCGTCATGGCCTCGCTCGCCGTCATATCGCCGAAATCGAAGACATTTTCAATCCACTCCTGCTCGTCCTGCGCAATGGTGCCCTGCTCACCGCTGGACTCCACCATAAGACGCAGCTCCTCCTCGCTGGCAACGCCGTCCTCGGCCTCGAGCTTCAGACCCATGAGCTTCAGCGTACCGTTCACCGTCAGATTCAGAAGCTTAAACATCGGCGCAAACAGCACACTGACTATTTTCAGCACGGTCAGCGCCGGCCGGGCAAACAGCATGGGCTTCTGCATGCCGATCCGCTTCGGCACCATTTCACCGAAGGCAATGGAGAAGAAGGAGATAATGACGGTGATCACAACCGTAGAGATCGCTGCCGCAGCCTTCATTGGAATCGGAAGCTGCAGCGTCTTCAGCATGAAATCCTCGAGATAGCCCGAGAAGCTTTCCGTACCGAAGGCGGCACTTAGGAAGCCGGACAGCGTGATTGCCACCTGGATGCCGGACAGGAAGCCGTTGGGATTTTCCACCACCTTCAGCAGTGCGGCGGCGGTGCGATCTCCCTCCTCGGCCTGCTTTCCCAGCTTCACCTGACTGAGTGACAGAAAGGCAATCTCAGAGCCTGCAAAGAACGCATTTAAAAGAATAAAAACAATCTGTAATAAAATTTGGGCGGGAAGACTTTCCACGAAAAAATAACTCCTTTTTTGTTATGACAGGGTGCTCGGTGCTGAACACCCACCTTATTATTCAGAACAACATACACGCTTATTCTGCTTTTGTCAAGCCGGCCGGCCGGGAAGAGACGCAGGGATATCGTGTCATCCCGGGGAAACTCTTCCCATTTCCGCGGAAAGTTGCTACAATAGAGCAAAACTTTAAACAAAAAGGAGTAATACCTATGGCTAACCCTATCGTAACCATCACCATGGACAGCGGCAATGCGATCCGCATCGAGCTCTATCCGGAAATCGCACCCATCACTGTCGAGAACTTTGTAAAGCTTGTGAAGTCCGGCTTCTATGACGGCCTGACCTTCCACAGAATCATCCCCGGATTTATGATTCAGGGCGGCGATCCCAAGGGCAACGGCACCGGCGGACCGGGCTGGAATATCAAGGGTGAGTTCTCTGCCAACGGTGTGAAGAACGACCTGAAGCACGAGCGCGGTGTGATCTCCATGGCAAGAGCTATGGATCCCAACTCTGCCGGCTCCCAGTTCTTCATCATGCATGCCGATGCCGATTATCTGGACGGTCAGTACGCTGCCTTCGGCAAGGTCATCGAGGGTCTCGATGAGGTTGACCGCATCGCTTCCGTGAAAACCGGCTGGCAGGATGCACCGCGTGAGAAGGTTGTGATGACTTCCGTTACCGTAGAAGAGTAAATCCGCTTTTCATGGCTTTTCGGATCCTCTGTCCCCGGACAGAGGATTTTTTTCGCAGATTTATTCTGCACTTGGGGGAACTTACTTATGGATATGAAGAAATATTCCGGCGAGCTCTGGCATTCCCTTCTCGTCGGCATCAAATGGATTCTTTTCGGCGGGCTCTGCGGCGTCCTGATCGGCGCGGTTGCCGCCATCTTCGCAAACGCCATCGTGCTCGCCACCGGCTTCCGCATGGCGCACGGAAAAATCATTCTGCTCCTGCCCTTTGCGGGACTTCTCATCGTGCTCTATTACCGGGCACTCGGCGCAAAGCAGCCGAAGGGCACCAACCTCGTGCTTTCTGCCATCCGCGAGGGGGACGCAATCCCCGCCCGCATGGCACCGCTCATCATTGTTTCCACCGTCATCACGCACCTTTTCGGCGGCTCTGTCGGCCGCGAGGGCGCAGCACTGCAGGTGGGCGGCTCCCTGGGCGAGCTTCTCGGCAAGCTTCTTCATTTCAAGGAAGCCGAGCGTCGCAGAGTCATCATGTGCGGCATGAGCGCTGCCTTTTCCGCTCTCTTCGGCACTCCGCTGGCCGCTGCCATCCTCCCCATGGAGATCAGCACCGTCGGCATCATCTATGACGCCGCACTGGTTCCCTGCGTGGTGTCCGCCCTCACTGCACACTTCACCGCCGAGGCACTGGGCGCCAGTGAGTCCATTCTGACCTTGGGAAATGTTGTCGAGTTCACACCCGGAACCGCCCTCATTACCCTGGTTTTCGCGGCACTCTGCGCTGTGGTCAGCGTGCTCTTCTGCAAAACGATGCATGAAAGCAAGCATCTCATGACAAAGCATTTCCGGAATCCCTATATCCGCGTATTTGTAAGCGGCCTTCTGGTGGTGATCATGACGGCGCTCGTGGGCAGCCAGACCTATAACGGCACCGGTTCCTCGATCATTGATGCCTGCATCAACGATCCCGCCTTCTCCATCAGCTCTGCTGCCTTCCTGCTGAAGATTCTGTTCACGGCCGTGACGCTGTCCGGCGGCTTCCAGGGCGGTGAGATCGTGCCCTCGCTCTTTATCGGCGCCACCTTCGGGCACGCCTTCGCACTCCTCACAGGCTGTGATCCGGCACTCTTCTCTGCCATCGGCATGGCCTGCGTGTTCTGCGGCGTCACCAACTGTCCCATCGCTTCGCTGCTGATCAGCTGCGAGATGTTTGGCTTCGGCGGCTCGTCCTTCTATCTCATGGCCGTTGCCATTACCTACCTGTTCTCCGGCAACTACGGCATCTATTCCGCACAGAAGATCCGGCACTCGAAGTTCGAGCCGGGACGAATCGACGCAAATACACACTGATGATCCACCGGGCTCCGCGGCAGCCTGGTCTTCAGAATTTATCGCTCCGGGCACCCGCAAGCCAGGCTTGCGGGTGCCCGGAGCGATGTTGCCGTTGGGCTCCGCCTCAGATCTCTAACGTCTCCAGATCATCCGGCACGAAGACATTTCCCTGATAATATGCCCGGGCCTCTTCCGTATAGAGCTTCTTCCGCTCCCTGATGTTCTTGTCCTCCGTGTGATAGAGCAGCAGATTCTGCACGTTGAGGCTTGCTGCAAGCTCTGCACCGTCCTTCACCGTGGAATGATGCTTCTCATACGGATGATACTTATCGCGGTCTGCATAGAGACAGAAGGCCTCATGCAGCAGCCACTTGCTGTTTTCGGCATAGGGCTTCTCGTATTCGTTATAGGGCTCATCGCCGCAGCAGGTCAGCTTCTCACCGTTGTCGAGCTCCATCGTGAAGCCGAACTGCTTCGCCTTCGTGGAGTGGATATCAAAGAAGGTCACCTTCCGGCCGTTGATCACGCGGGTCTCGCCGTCCTCCACCGTAATGAGGTGCAGACGGTCGCCGATGAACTTGAGAGGTCCGGCCTGCAGCAGCATATGTGAAATCTCATCCAGCAGCCGGATCACCTCCTCGTGGCCGTAGATCCGCACCTCACCGTCATATTTTCCGGCCTTCATATTCTGGGTGATCACACGAATCATCCAGATCATGCCGGTAAAATGGTCGACATGCTTGTGGGTCAGAAAGATTTCCTTCATGTCCTGCCACTGAAAGCCCGCATACTTCAGCTGATGCAGGATCTGTCCGCCTCCGCCGGCATCCACCATAAAATAAGACTTTTCTCCGTTTTCCTTCTCATCGGTCAACACGAAGCAGGTGTTATAGCACTCTGTCACCACCGCATTGCCGGTTCCCAGCATTGTAATCTTCATTGTTTCTCCTTCTTCTCCCGAATCCTTCTCCATTAGGAAAGCGCTGACGAAATCAGCATTTCCTCAGGCGTCAGCTCCTCTGTTCATTCTCAGCCTGCCATGCGCCCAACGAATCACTTTCCCAGCTTTTTCAGCTTCTCCACCATTTCCCGGTCCTCCGGCAGCACACGCATGTTGGCAGTCACCGGCCGCTCCCCCGGCTTTGTGACGGTCAGCTCCAGCACTGTTCCCTCCGGCACACCGCT
>CAVAXR010000132.1:0-4796 GCA_963592375.1 Oribacterium sp.
CCCGTGTGGCGCTCCAAAAGGAGCGCCACACGGGAGTCCCGACGTTTAAAAAGAAGTCGAGCGAACAGTCCTATCAGACGAATGCACACTACTATAAGAATCCAAAGTCCGGTAAGTTATCCAATGTACGCTTTGAAGATGCGTCGCACGTTACTTTACCTAAGCTTGGTCTTATTCGTATGGGCGCATCGCCGAAACTGATAGATATGCTGATTGCCAGAACGAGTGAAACTCGTATTGGCACAGTTACCATCAGTCGCGATGCTGTTGGCGAATACTGGGCTTCTTTCAGCATCGGTTCTGAAGCACCGTTTCACGCGGTTCTTCCCAAAACCGGATCATCACAAGGTATCGATCTCAACCTGACCGAGCTTGTGAATGATTCTGACGGCGGATCTAATGAGAACAAAAGATTCCGTGCCAGAACTGAAAATGCCCTGGTCAAAAGTCAGCATAAACAAAGCCGAATGGCAGAGCACGCAAAGAAAGATAAACGTGCTCTGGCAGCCTCTGTTAATTATCAGAAACAGCGTCAAAAGACCGCATACCTCCATCGCAAGACGGAGCGTCAGCGTACCGACTACCTTCATGTCATCTCCAAGCGAAAAATCGAGAGTCAAGATTTTATCGCGGCCGAAGATCTAAAGGTACGAAATATGCTGAAGAACCACAAACTTGCGAGGGCTATTTCTGATGCATCATGGAGAAGATTCCTAACGATGCTTCAGTATAAAGGTAAGCTCTACGGCAAAACCGTAATTCTCGTGCCTCCACAGAATACCACACAGACGTGTAGTGCTTGTGGATACATCCTGCGTGGCAACGAATCCCTTACGCTGCATAATCGGGACTGGGTATGCCCAAACTGTCATGCAGCACATCTTAGGGATACGAACGCTGCGATTAACATCTTAAATCGCGGACGCCAGCTCGCCAAGGAATTGGCTGGCTGATTTCCTATAGTAACTGTTGAACTCTGCACCCTGGTATGGCAACTCACCAGGATAACCGTCCGGTCATTGGTATGCCTCCACCTGTTTC
The DNA here is from genome assembly GCA_963592375.1 of Oribacterium sp. GTDB lineage: Bacteria > Bacillota > Clostridia > Lachnospirales > Lachnospiraceae > Oribacterium. Next base: position 1,042 of record CAVAXR010000132.1, read on the forward strand.
CTTGCGGGGAGATGGGCGAGCCCGCTCTATCCGGATAAGCTTGAGCCGCCTTTGTCGGATAATTACTGACCGGGTTTTCTCAAGAAGCTCCTGACGCTAGTCAGGAGTAGTTGACAATGGCTCTTCTGGCATGATTGTAGGTAAAAAACCCAGCTTCGGATGCGAATACGGCATCAGGCGGGGCAACTGACGCTCTCCCTTCTTCTGAGATACAGCATGAACAAAAGACACAAAATCAGCTGCAGGATGGAGGAGGCCGGCGTGGCCAGTCCGATGCGGAAGAGGTCGGCATTGGCCTGACGGCTCATCAGATAGGATATCGGCACGCGTACGCCGAAGGCGCCGATAATGCCCTGCAGCATCACAAATCGTGTCCGGCCGATTCCGTTATAGTAGCCTATATAGCAGAAGAAAACGGCGGTAAACGGACAATCGATGGCGTAGGCTCTGAGATAATCAAAAGCCGCAAGGATCACCTTCGGATCGGAGGAGAAGATGCCGGCCATTCGGTCTCCGTGGAAAAATGTCAGTACAAACATGAGTATACCGATCGCGAAGGAAATCAATGTGCCGATGTGCAGGGCTTTTTTTGCTCGGCAGAGCTTGCCCGCGCCGTAGTTCTGCGCCACAAAGGCAGCCATGGACTGCATAAAGGCAGAGGAAATCAGCATGATAAAGGCGCATACCTTTTCAGCGACACCTACGCCGGCTGAGGCTACGATGCCCATGGAATTGACGATGGAGAGGATGATCAGAAAGGAAATGTTTACCAGCAGGTCCTGCAGTGCAATCGGTGCGCCGAAGCATGCCATCCTGCCGAAATAGGGGATGTGGATGCGGAAGCATTTTCGATTAAAAGTGAAGGGAAGACGCCGCCTCCGAATCATGAAATAGGAGGCAATGACGCTGATCACCTGGGCACAGACCGTGGCAATGGCTGCGCCTGCGGTGCCCAGACGAAAAAGGCCGCAGAGAATCAGATCTCCGGCGATGTTGCAGACGCAGGCGATGGCAACTGTGAGCAGCGGGGTTTTTGAATCGCCCAGTCCCCGGAAAATACAACCGATCAGATTATAGGCGATGATCACCAGCATGCCGCCTCCGCAGATGCGTACATAGGAAGCTGTTTTGGCAAAGGCCTCCTCGGGGGCATTCATGATCCGGCAAAGCTGCGGGGTAAAGAGCAACAGCAGGATCGTCATGAGGAGACCGATCAGAGCAAACATAAGGATGGCGGTACCGACGGTTCTGCCGCCTTTTTCCTTCTCGCCGGCGCCGATCTGCTGGCCCAGCAGAATCGTTGTGCCCATGGCGAAGCTGGAAACCAGATTGGTTAATGTGGCCATGATCTGCGAGCCGGTGGATACCGCAGAGACATCTGCGGATCCGGCAAACTTGCCCACGACCAGCAGGTCCACTGCACCGTACATGGCCTGCAGAAAAAGCGCGAGAAGTACCGGCATGGCGAAGCCGATCAGCGGACGCACGATCTTTCCCTCTGTAAAAGATGAATTTTGCATAATAACCTCCCGAATCTCTTGTCATGACAAATAAAAAAGCCGGGTAAGCAAGCAGGCATCTCAGCCTGCTCCCTTATCCAGCTATTGCTTCTGTTGAACAAATCACCCTCCGAAGAGCGATTAAAGTCTAATATATAATTTACAGGAAAGCAAGAGCGTTCTTATACTGTGCGCGCTTACTCAGCTGTTTATCAGTGCGGCGAAGAGGGCAATGCCTGTTTCCAGCAGTGCGTCAGGAAATTCGTAGGCAGAGGTATGGAGCGCTGCGGTGGCCTCACCGGCGCCGAGGCCGAAAAATGCTCCCGGGCAATCCTGCAGATACCAGCCGAAATCCTCGGACCAGCGCATGGGCTCAGTGAGCATCCGGCTGTGCATTCCCAGCGCTTCGCCCGTTTTCTTCAGGACGAAGACATTATCCAAATGGTTTTCTGTGGCGGGAAAACGCTCATGCTCGCATATCTCCAGTTTGAGACCATGCTGCGATGCGCATTCCCCGGCAAGGCTGCGGCAGCGATCCAGAAGCTTCTGAAAAGCCTCCTCGTGCTCACCGCGGAGCGTGAGACGCAGTGTCCCCTCTCCGGCAGAAACACCGTACTTTTCACTGCCGAGGCTGATGCCGATTACGGTCAGCATCAGAATTTCTCCGGGCTTTCGCAGCCTGGCGGCGGCTTCCTCCAGCTGCAGGAGGAGGGAGGCCATGGGCAGAGCGGGATTGTTCCCCTGCTCCGGATAAGCCGCGTGGCTCGTCATGCCGGTGAAGTGCAGAGACAGACCGGCAGATGCACAGGCAAAGGTTCTGTCGCGCAGTAGGAGCTCGCCCATGGGATAGCCGGGAATGTTGTGCAGGCCGTAGACGGCAGTGATTTTCTTTTCGGCAAGAAGACTGCGGCAGATGGCGGCACCCTCACCGGTCTCTTCTCCGGGCTGAAAAATCAGATAAATGTCACGATCAAATGACTGATGGGAAAGCTTCCGGGCGAGACCGGCCAGTATGCTGCTGTGACCGTCGTGTCCGCAGTAATGTCCGGGCGTGCTGCCGTCGATGCAGACTGCATCCATATCGGCCCGGAAAGCAATAGGGGCTTTTGCGGGAATTTCTGCCTTCTTCAGAGCATAAAACCAGCTGCCGCGGTCGATCAGCTCAAAATCACTTTCTCTGCTGATGAATTCCATCAGCAATTTTTTTGTATTTTTTTCTTCCATAGAACGCTCCGGAATGGTGTGGAGCGCATGGCGTAATTCTATGACTGTCATAGAAAAATCTCCCTGTGCTGAACAGTTACCCTGATTTATGCTTTTGAACTGTTGTAAGTCTTTGGCTTGATTATACCATCAGCCATGAAGAAATGAAAAGGCAAATAGTGTGAGCTTGAAATACGGCACACTGTATACAAAGGAAGAGCGGAGAGAAATCAGCGGCATTTGTCGAGTACTTGTCCGATATCAGAGCTGATGCAGATGGATTGTCTGCGTATTTCATCCGGACAAACGGCCTGCCCAAAATTGACACAGGCATAGACGGAATCCGGGTCTTTTGCCGTCATTTGCCAAAACGGATACTTTATGATGATTGGCGTGTTGTATCCAACGCCGAGCTCCAGATAAAGAATGTTTCCGCCCCTGCGTGTACGAAGGAAATTTTCATAGCGTTCGGCTGCTTCGTGCCAGCCCTCATCCTCAACAAAGGTATCATCAGCCCTGAGGTTCATTGTCATTGGCCTGCCGCAGTGCGGACAGTGAGGGATGAGGTCTGCCGGAACAGTCATCTTCAATGAAGCATTTTCCGTCATGTGCAGGCTGCCGTCAGCAGCGATCGTACAGCCCTGTGCTTTGAGCATCTGACGAATGACAGCTTCATTGTCGGAGGTCTCCTGACAGCATGGCGTGCTGCACTGGAGCAAGCCGTAATCGCCCTGGGTATAGAACAGCCGCTTTTTGTCGAAGCCTGCCTTCTGAAAGCAGTGATCGACGTTGGTTGTGATAACGAAATAATCCTTATTCGAAACCAGTTTCAGAAGATTTTCATAAACCGGCCTGGGTGCGTCCATATATCGGTTAATGAAGATATACCGGCTCCAGTATGCCCAATGCTCTTCTAAAGAAGAAAACGGATAGAAGCCTCCGGAATACATGTCGGAGAAGTCGTATTTTTCGATGAAATCCGCAAAGTAATGTTCGAAGCGCGCTCCGCTGTAGGTGAATCCCGCTGACGTGGAAAGCCCTGAGCCGGCTCCG
>CAVAXR010000133.1:0-2641 GCA_963592375.1 Oribacterium sp.
ATATCATCGGCCTGCGCAGCGTGGCAGAGCTGCAGGAGCTGCTCCGTTCAGAAGAAAGCTTCCGTCAGTTTCCGCGGCCTCTTCCGGAAAGCTGCAGTACAAGTGAACGCTATGACGTGGACTTTTCCGATATACGCGGGCAGAGCTTCGCTGTGCGGGCCGCTCTCATCGCAGCCGCCGGCGGCCACAATATTCTGCTGTCCGGTGTTGCCGGTTCCGGCAAGACCATGATCGCGAAGCGTATTCCCACGATTCTGCCGCCCCTCAGCCGAGAGGAAAACATTGAAATCACAAAGGTCTATTCCATTGCCGGTCTGCTGCCCAAGGGGCAGGCACTCTACAGCCGGCGTCCCTTCCGCACGCCGCACCACAGCATTACCACCACAGCACTGGTCGGCGGTTCCACCCAGGGCACAGTCATGCCCGGCGAGATCTCTCTCGCCTCCGGCGGCGCACTCTTTCTGGATGAGCTGCCGCTCTTCGCCCGCGCCTCCATCGAAGCCCTGCGTCAGCCCATGGAGGACCGCGCCGTCAGCATTAACCGGCTGCAGGGCTGCTTCATCTACCCTGCCGACTGCATGATTGTTGCCGCTATGAATCCCTGCCCCTGCGGCTACTTTCCGGATCGGAGCCGCTGTCACTGTACCCCCGGACAGATCCGCGCCTATCAGCGGGGAATCTCAAAGCCCATTCTCGAGAGGCTGGATCTCTGTGTAGAGGCCGCGCCGGTGAAATTCGAGGAAACACTGGAGGGCAGTCCGGCGCAAAGCTCCGCAGAGCTGCGGGAAAAGGTCTGCTTTGCCCGCGAACAGCAGAGAAAGCGCTTTCAGAATCAGCCCGGCATACGGGTCAATGCTGAAATGGGGATACGGGAAATTGAAAAATACTGCCGGCTGGGCGCAAAGGAGCAGCAGTTCATGCAGCAGATCTTCACTATGAAGCAGCTGTCCATGCGTACTTATCACAAGCTGCTGAAGCTCGCGCGAACCATTGCCGACCTGGAGGGCGCAGAGGAAATACAGATCCGCCATCTGTCCGAGGCCGTCGGTTACCGCGGCATTGAGGACCAGCTTTTCGGAAAGGAGCTGTCATGACCGCACAGGATATTCATATGAAGAATTCGATCCGGGAACTGACGCCTCTGGATCCGGATTACCCGGAGCGGCTCCGGTATATTCCCCGCTGCCCCCGCACGCTCTATGCAAAAGGAAGGCTTCCGGCCGATGATGTCCCGTCGGTTGCCATCATCGGCGCCAGAGATGCCACAGATTACGGACTGGATATCGCCCGTACCTTCGGCGCAAGTCTCGCGCGGCACGGCGTTCAGATCATCAGCGGCATGGCCTACGGCATCGACTCTGCGGCCCAGAAGGGCGCTGTCGAAGCCGGCGGCAGAACCTTCGCTGTGCTGGGAAACGGACTCGACATCTGCTACCCGGCAAGCCACTTCCGGCTGTATGAGCAGATACTGGAGAGCGGCGGAGGTATCCTGTCGGAGCTTCCGCTCGGGAAGCCGCCGCTCCCGCAGCATTTCGCCAGCCGGAACCGCATCATTTCCGGCTTAGCCGATGCCGTGCTGGTCATCGAAGCCAAGCAGCGTTCCGGCACCTTCATCACCGTCGGAAATGCACTGGAGCAGGGAAAGCAGATCTTCGCCGTGCCGGGCCGCATTACCGACCGGCTGTCTGTCGGCTGCAATCACCTGATTCAGGAAGGGGCTTTTCTTCTCACTTCCGTGGAAGATGTGCTGGAATACCTGCATTTAAATCACGAGAAGGAACAGCTGATGCTCTCTGCCGACACCTCCATGCTCACTGCCGAACAAAAGACGCTGTATGATGCGCTGCGGCCGGAAGCACGGCACTTTGACGAGCTGGTACAGGACAGCCGTCTGCCTGCGGAAACCATCATAAGCGAACTCCTGCAGCTGGAGATCCTCGGTCTCTGCGAGTGCACCAAAACCGGCTATTATCGCAGGCGTCTGCTGCCGTAACGGTTCCAAGCGTGTTACGGGATCCGCAAGCCTGGTGTCACTTCATTTAAAAAACAGACAAATGCCTTCGGCGGCGCAGCCTGCAGCGTTCGCCCGGAGAGCATCTGCAGCGCGCCGGCAAGCTTCGGAAAATCCAGCTCCCAGGCATGCAGCAGCTGTGACCGAACCCCCTCCTTCTCACGCCAGTAACGGTTTTCCTCCGGATCTCCGTATTTGGGATCTCCCAGTATGGGATGCCCGATGGACGCAAGATGCGCACGGATCTGATGCGTCTTTCCGGTAATGAGATGTACCTTTAAAACCGTAAAGCCATGCTTTCCAGGCTGCACATACAGCGGCTCATAGGCTGTCTCAATCGGCGCAGACTCCGCTTCTCTCTCCGCGGTGATTCTCACCTGATTTCGCCGGCTGTCCTTTGTCAGGAAGCCGGAAATCCTCTGCCCGTCATGAAGCTCTCCTCTGACCACTGCAAGATAATACTTCCGAAGCGAACGGTCCCGCAGCAGCTCTGCCAGATCCTGCAGCGCCGGCAGCGTTTTTCCGAAGAGCAAAAGCCCGGAGGTGTTCCGGTCCAGCCGGTTCGCAATGGACGGCTTAAAGGTCTCAAGCTGCGAAGCACTGAGCTGTCCGCTTTCCCGAAGGTAGGCA
>CAVAXR010000133.1:2651-4775 GCA_963592375.1 Oribacterium sp.
GCAATACACAGCTCATTGGCAGATACGACGCTGCTGCCGTCACTCTGGGACAGCCAGCCGGCTTTTTTATTGATCACCAGCAGCTGCGCATCTTCGTAAACAATGCGGTCAGCCGGCAGCTTTTGATTTTCTTTCGGAGCTTCCGGCCGCATTTTCTCGGTCTTATCTGTCTGCCCGACATTCTCTCCGGCAGCACCGCTGCGTCCCGTCATGACGGCAAAGGTCTCCTCGGAAAAATACAGCTTTACAGAGTCCCCCTCTGTCAGAATTTCCTTCCCGTCTGCCTTCCGGTCATTCAGCACAATATTCTTCTTCCGCAGCATCTTATAAATGAAGCTGCTCTGCGCTTCCTTCAGATACTTTCGGAGCAGCTTGTCGAGCCGCTGCCCCGCCTCATTCATTCCGACTTTAATTTCACGCATTTTGTTCTCCGGATTCAATCATTTTCCGCCGGCCGGGCGCTTCCTCCGATTTCTTCACTGCCCGGAGCTTTCCCTTGGCAGAAAGCGCATTCAGCTCTCGTTCTGCCCTAAGAAGAAATCCGTGCGGCAGCAGCGAAGCTCCGATCCGCAGCAGCTTCATGCTGCCGCCGTAAACAGACACATCCTTCTTCAGCACACTGTCCAGCAGTGCCAATTTGACCACTTTTCGACAGTCTGCCATGAAAAGGTATTTGTAAAGCGGAATCTTTCCGCTTCGCTCCGCCAGATCGAAAAATTCCGTTTTTACAGGTCCGGGACAAACCGCCAGCACACGGCAGTCCCTCCCCGCAGAAATCAGCTCCTCATTCAGCGCACGGGAAAAGCTCAGCACATAGCTCTTACTCGCCGCATAAACAGCAAACTCCGCCTGCGGAAGAAAAGCTGCGGAGGAGGCGAAGTTCATGATGCGGGCGTGCTTTGCCATATACGGAAGCGACAGCCGGCACATCGCCGTCAGTGCCCGCACGTTGAGATCAACCATATTGATCTGTTCCTTGCAGGAAAGTTTTTCCACCGCCCCAATACTGCCGAAGCCGGCCGCATTCACCAGAAACACTATCTCCGGCTGCTCCGCCGCCAACAGCCTCTCATATTCCGCTGCCGCCTCTCCGGAAAGAAGATCCATTGTCAGGACCCGTGTCCGCTTTGTCAGCATCCGGTCCAGTGCCTCGAGGCGCTCCCGCCGCCGGCTGATCAGCCAGATCTCCTCCACATTGGGAATCCGGTCATTGATCTGCAGAGCCATTTCCCGTCCCATACCGGAGCTCGCTCCGGTGATGACTGCAATTTTCATGATGATTCTCCTGTTTATTCTCCGTCAAATTTTAATTCCGGATTGATTCGCTTCAAATATTCGTCAAACAGAGGCACTGTAAAGTCAATTTCCCCACGCCCCGTCGAATAAATAATGCCCTTGCTAATCAGCTACGCTCATACCGCATTCTGAAAAAGCTTTCATCAAGATGATTTAGAAAAGCCGGAATTACCTTTTCCACATCTTCCAAGATAATGCATTCTTTGTGCCGTTTGATACCGTCTGTCTGGTATCAAATTGAGCCTCTTACTCGAATGCGGAAGATGGGGTGAGATGGATTAAGAAAAAGGTCCGGTGGACCTTTTTCCCATCGAACCGACCGACGAGGCGCTCCGCGCCGAGGAGACCTTGAACCCAAGGGTTCAAGGGACTCCTCGGCTGAGATAATAAAAGGACCAGGTCGAAGACCTGGTCCTTTTATTATCTCATGCGGAAGATGGGACTTGAACCCACACGACGTAACCGCCACAAGATCCTTAGTCTTGCTCGTCTGCCAATTCCGACACTTCCGCGCGACAGATGATATATTACAACGTAAATATCATACTGTCAATGAAAAAATGAAATTTTTTAGAAAGTTTTGTCTGCAATGGACTGCTGGGTTTTTTCCATATAGGAGGAGCAGCGATTGAAGTGACGGCGGTAATATTCCGAGTACATGACATCTACCAGGAAGAGCTGGCTGATTTCCGCCGAGGTGGAGCCGCTCTGGAGCGTGCCTTCATTTGCACCGCAGAGCAGGATGATGTCCGCATAGTCTGTGAGCGGTGAACGGGCAAAGCGCGTGATCACAATGGTGCTGGCTCCGGATTGCTTGCAGAGCCGGGC
>CAVAXR010000134.1:0-1267 GCA_963592375.1 Oribacterium sp.
CCTTCACACTGCGGCGAATGCCGATGACGTGCGCACCCAGAGCATGCATTTTCTCGGCATACTTTCCGCCGATATCCCCGAGGCCCAGCACCAGCACGGTCGCATCCTCAATGGATGTCACCTTGCCCATCACCTCCCACTTATGTGCGGTCTGATTCTTTATGTACTGTCCAAAACGGCGCACCAGGGCAAAGCTCATCGCCACCATATGCTCCGAAACACTGGTGCCGTAGGCACCGGCACTGTTCGTAAGCGCAGTCCCCTCCGACAGCACCCCCGGCACCACATATGCATCTGCCCCGGCAGAATTCAGCTGCATCCACTGAAGCTTCGGCGCCGCCTTCAGCTTACCGGCCGGCACATTTCCAATAATGATATCCGCATTCTGAATCTCCTCGTCAGAAGCAGTCGCCGGACTCCGATAAGTAAAGTGACAATCATGCCCCTCTGCCTGTGCCTCCAGATACGCCTTGTGACGTTCCTCTACCGGGATCACCACCAGAATGTTAAGCTTTTCCATATGCCTCACCTCCATTATAATCTTTTATGGATTCCAAATTGCTTCGTGCTGCGCACCTCCGCAATCCTTAGAATCCGTAGTGCTCTCTCTGCTTATCCTCATCGTAAATCTTATGATATTCCTCAGTTCCCTGATGAATGATGCGAAGCAGCTTCCAGGTACCGCCCTTGATTTTCGTGCGGAAGCCCGGCTCCTCTCCGCAGAAGGGATGATCATCTGTTGATACCCGGGTGGTCACCTTCTGGTTGCCGTTGCCGATGACCACATAGTCGCCGCGACGGGCGCCTTCTGTCACCTTCTTCGGGAAAGGCTTGCCGCCCGTTCCCGGCTTTCGAAATCCGCCGTTTGAATTCTTATGGAAGCTGCCGTTCGGCTTTCCGCCTCCTGCTGTATGATTCTGCATATCCGTTCTCCTCGCTTTTAACAATTCCTCTTCCGGCATTATAGCAATCAAACGAACACCCCGCAAGCCCGGCTTGCAGGAATCCGGGATCGGGCGTTATGCCTTTTGCCTCTCTTTCTTCCTATTGAGTATATAGAAAATCACTTGCAAATGAATCCGCACTGTGCTACTATGCAGTCAATCAAATTAAGGACATGCAACGGGGCGGAAATATGAGACACAATGTCTCTATTTCTGCCTTTTTTATGTGGATGCCACAAGCAGTCCTTACATCCCGTAAAACAAAACATCCAGAAAGAAGGCAAATGTATGGAAAACAATTCTGTCGAAGCAAACGAAGTCCA
>CAVAXR010000134.1:1277-4743 GCA_963592375.1 Oribacterium sp.
GGCCCTGGAGCACGAGGGCGTGGAATACGCATTCGGCATCCCCGGCGAAGAAAATCTTGATTTTATGAAGGCGCTCCGGGATTCCAAATCCATCAAAACCATTCTGGTGCGTCACGAGCAGGGTGCAGCCTTTATGGCCGATGTATACGGCAGACTGACCGGCAAAGCCGGTGTCTGCTTCTCCACCCTCGGTCCCGGTGCCACCAATCTCATCACCGGCGTGGCCGATGCGAACAGCGACGGAGCGCCGCTCGTAGCCATCACCGCACAGGTTTCTACGGATAAGATTCCGCTGACCTCCCATCAGTATCTCGATCTCGAAACGCTCTTCCAGCCCATTACAAAGCGCACCAAAATGGTGATGTCCGCCTCCTCCGTCAACGAGATTGTCCGTCTCGCCTTCAAATATGCAGAGAGCGAAAAGCCCGGCGCTACGCATATCTGTGTCCCGCAGGATGTGGCCGGGATGCCGGTGCCGGAGGGCGCTGCCCATAAGCTCATCAAGAAGCCTGTCCTCGGCAGGGAGTATGCCGATGCGGACGAGCTGGCTTCTGCTGCCGTGGAAATCAATCGTGCACAGCATCCTGTTCTCCTGGTCGGGCACTCTGCGGTTCGTTCCCATGCCGCCAAGGCGCTGACCGAATTTGCAGTCCGACTGCGAATTCCTGTCATCAATACCATGATGGCGAAGGGTATCATTCCCTTCACGAATCCCTACCACCTTTGTACCATCGGTATTCCCCAGAAGGATTATCCCAACATCATGCTGGATCAGGCCGATCTTGTGATCTGCGTCGGCTATGATATCGTAGAGCTGGCGCCGCTCAAATGGAACAGCAGGGACAATCACCGGATTCTACACATCGACAGCCGGGCCGCCCACATTAACAAGCTCTACCAGCCGGACGTCGAGGTCATCGGCGACATCAGCCACTCTCTCGAGCAGATTATGCTCTCCTGCGATCCCAAGAAGGAGCCCGAGGAATTTCTCGCCCTGAAGAGCGCCTTCCGGGAGGAAAATGCCGTCTACACCCACGATGAGTCCTTCCCCCTCAAGCCGCAGAAGCTCCTCTATGACATCCGCAAAATCATGGGACCGGACGATATCGTGGTATCCGACGTCGGTGCCCACAAAATGTGGATCGCCCGTCACTATGACTGCTACAAGCCCAATACCTGCGTCATTTCCAACGGCTTCGCCACCATGGGCATTTCCCTGCCCGGCTCCATCGCCGCAAAGATGCTGAATCCGGAGCACCGGGTGCTCTCTATCACCGGTGACGGCGGCTTCATGATGAACTGTCAGGAGCTCGAGACCGCTGTCCGCCTGAATGTGCCGATCGTTGTGCTGATTCTTACCGACAAGAGCTACGGCCTCATCAAGTGGAAGCAGGACGACCGTTTCCATGAGCATTTCTTCGTGGATTTCGACAATCCGGATTTCGTGAAGATGGCAGAATCCATGCATGCCGCCGGCTTCCGTGTCAATGCAGCATCGGAGCTGATCCCCACCCTGGAGCAGGCCTTCAAGTGCGGCCGTCCTGCTGTGGTAGAGTGCCCCATCGATTACAGCGAAAACGAAAAGCTCACGCAGCATCTCGCCGAGCTGATGCAGAAGCATCAGCACTGACAGCAGCTGCCCGGCATTAAAAAAAGAGGTTCCCTCGAACCTCTTTTTTTGGTGAAACACTGATGAGCTCAGCATTTTCTTAGCTTTTCTGCAATGCAAGAAACCTTTCTTTGATCTCCGGAAACGTCTTCACCGGCAGCGGTTCTTCCCTATGCTCACCGATAAACTTCTCCATCCAGACAATGCCGTACCAGCGGCGGAACTTGTAAACCACCTTGTGGAACTTCGCCGCCTGCTGGAAGCCCATATGCTCATGGAAGCAGAAGGAATTCTTCGTCAGATACTCATCCTCGACATCCGGATAACCGATGCAGGCATTCATATTCAGAATGTTCTGCAGCCGCAGCGCCTGCTCCAGCGCATGATACAGCTCTTTTCCCACGCCGTGCTTCTGCGCCTGCCGGTCCACATAAATACTCGTCTCCACCGCCCAGCCGTAAGCCGGCCGCACCCGGAAGGGTCCCGCATAGGTGTACCCGCAGATCCGTCCCTCATGCACACTGACGAGATATGGATAGCGTTCCAGCGTACGTCGGATTCTTTCCCGAAACACCGGCGGCTTCGGCACCTCATATTCCGTTGTAATCGCAGTATTCAGAACATATTCCCGGTAAATCCGGATCAGCTCCTCTGCATCCTCCTCAGTGGCCACTCTGATCATTCTCTCCTGCTCCTTATGCCAATGTCTTCGCCCCGCATGTCCGGGCGGTACATATTTATACAATTTATCGCTACATTTTAGAATAGAATCGCGGTTTATGCAATAGTTATGCAGGAAATTTCTTTATTTTGTGGTGTTTGTATTCATGCTGATGTTATGCGTCGCCGCATACATGGAATAGGTCGGTGCCACCGGGCTCATGAGTACACGGCCGGTGCCGCGGTAGACATTCACAAGGCCCTCACCGCTCACAGCAGATCCCACCAGGGTTCTCGTGCTTCTCTCCACGGTGAAATCCAGATCGGAGGACCAGCAGAGTGCAAGGCTTCCGTCGATCTTCAGCTCATCATTCTCCAGCACAATCTCCACCAGCTCGCTTTCCGGCACATTGGATTCCAGCGCAGCTACACCGCGGCCGTAAAGGCACAGGTTGAAGAAGCCTTCATTTCCCAGCATGGCAGAGGACATATTTTTCCGGCCGACAATCCGATTCTGCACGTTGCCGTCACAGGCCAGAAACATACCATCCTCAATGGTCATGCCGGAAGGTCCCCAATCGGAAAGGTCCGCCAGAATGATATGCTTATAGGTCGGTTCCAGACAAAGCACGCCATTGCCAACATATTCCGGCTTTACCGCACTTTCTTTTGTTACGGCTCCTTTAAAGGCCTTGCCCAGGAAGTCGCCGACTCCCTTCAGCCCAGTGGTTGCACGCACATTTCCTGCAGTCCACTGCATGGCCCCTGCCTGAATAATGGCCGAATGGCTCTGGTCAAGATCAATCACCACCTGTCGTTTTCGCACATTCATCCTGCTCATGAAATACTCAAGCTGCGCATTCTCAGGTGCCACACTGCCGTCCTGCAGATACTCCAGAACATGAAAGTTGTCCATCGTTTTCACGAAGCGCTTGTGCTCATTTTCCAGATTCAGAATCCTCATTGCTTTTTCTCCTTCTGCTCTATATTCCGTTCTATCTTATGCGGCTTTCCGTCTTCATCTACCGCCACAAAAGTAAAATAGGCCTCCGCTGCCAGCAGCTGCTCCTCTCCGAAATTCCGGTCCAGCATAATTGCAACTCTGATTTTCATGGAGGTATTTCCCACATGCACCACCTCTGCGGTAACATCCACAAAGCTTCCCAGCGGCACAGGCCGCTTAAAGCTCACATTTTC
>CAVAXR010000135.1:0-4719 GCA_963592375.1 Oribacterium sp.
ACCCTCGATCTGATGGAAGGAAGGAGAATGTGTCGCATCCACGGCATCGGATCGGAATACGCGTCCCGGGCAGATCATGCGGATCGGCAGCTTGCCCTGCTCCATCACACGGGCCTGCACCGAGGATGTCTGTGTACGAAGAAGTATGTTCTCATTGATATAAAAGGTATCCTGCTCGTCTCTTGCCGGATGTCCCTTCGGGATATTCAGCTTCTCGAAGTTATACTCGTCGAACTCCACCTCGGGACCTTCCACAACCTCGTAGCCCATGCCCACGAAGATGCGCTCCACCTCTTCCATGGCCCGGGTATTCGGATGTGCATGTCCGTACTGCATCTTCTTCGGCGGGAGTGTGACATCGATGGTCTCAGCCTGGATTTTCGCCTCTCTGGCAGCCTTCTGCAGCTCCTTCATGGCTGCCTCCAGCTCGTTCTCAACCTTCTGGCGAACCTCATTCACCATCTGACCGAACTTCGGCTTCTCCTCTGCCGAAAGATCCTTCATGGACTTCAGCATCTGGGTGATTTCACCCTTCTTTCCAAGGAACTTCACCTTGATGTCATTCAGCGCTGCGATATCCTTCGCTGCCTGAATGCTTTCCTCTGCGAGCTTCTTCAGCTCCTCTAACTTCTGGTTTTCCATTTCCTGTCTCCTTTATATTTTTTGGGACGTAAAAAATCCCCATTCACACCCGAAGGCATGAACAGGGACGAAATCTTCCGCGGTACCACCCATGTTCCCGAGCCGCCGACATTTCCCTATCGGCTTCCCGGACTCTCTTCAGCTTAACGCGCATCCACGTTCCGAACTACCGGCAGACTGCTCTGCTTTCCCCCGGACAACTCCGGTGTGAATGTTCGATCGGGAACAAATCAGGCCGCTCTCAGCGTCTCACGGCCATTCTCTGGGATCGTTTTCCCCTCTCTACTGTGCACCATCCTCGTCTTTAAGACTTCTGTTAGTCTAAAGCGCACCGGAAGAATTGTCAAGAGTCTTTGCCGATCGCAGCCTTGGCAGGTCTGCCCTGTGCTATTGCTCCGCCGCCTCTCCGGATATGCCGTTCCGTCCGTCGGCAGATGCCGCCTCACCCGGAAAATGCACGCTGATGACGGTGCCCTTTCCGAGGGCAGAGCGAATGGAAATCCGGGCACTGTGCTTCTCCGCCACATGCTTCACAATCGAAAGCCCGAGACCGGTGCCGCCGATGGCGCGGGAGTGGGACTTGTCCACACGGTAGAAGCGCTCGAACACACGGTGGAGGGAATCCTCCGGTATGCCGATGCCGTCATCCTGGACGGTGAAGACATTTTCCTCCAGAAGCAGGTAGACATGCCCGCCCGGCTGGTTGTACTTGATCGCATTGTCTGCCAGGTTGTAGATCATCTCCTCCAGCATCGTGCGGTTCCCCCGGACCGTGAGGGCATTCCCGGAAAGGGACAGCTCGACCGCATGCTTCTCCGCCTTGTCGGAAAGCCGCTCCATGACCTCTGCCGCCAGAGACCGCAGCTCCACCTCCTCCTGCAGCTTCGTATCCTCGGCGCCGGCCTCGATGCGTGAGAGATGCATGATATCATCGATCAGATTCAGAAGCCGCTTGGACTCATCGTAAATTGTGGCAGAAAATTCCCGCACGTGGGCGGCATCATTCACATAACCGTCCTTCATCAGCTCCGCAAAGCCGGAAATGGAGGTAAGCGGTGTTTTCAGCTCATGACTCACATTGGCGGAGAATTCCGACCGTATCCTCTCTGATTCTCCGATAGCGTCGAGAAAGGGCCAGAGCTCATCATATACCATCGGATGCTTATCCTTATCCACGCTGATTGTTCCTGTATCTTTTATCTCCGCTGTAATTTGCTGCAGCGGCTTCACAATTTCCCCGGTAACCCGCTCGGACAGCTTGGTCTCGAGAAGAAATACGATCACGATCACGGCAAAGAGCAGCGGCAGCGTCCGGAAGAAGAGTCCGATGAGACTGCTGGTCTCCCGGGCAAGCCGCACGACATAGCTGCCGTCCGCCGTCAGCACCGCCGCATAATGGGTGTTTCTCCCGATCGTGCGGGACCTCCGGGTCGCCTGTCCGGCGCCCTTCTGCTCTGCCTCCATAACCTCTGTCCGGTCCTGATGCGATTCCATCTCCGCAGCGCTCTTATCGGTATCAAACAGCACCGTGCCGTCCTTCGACCGAACCAGTGTACAGCGGATATCGCCGCGGCTGCCGCCGGCCTGCTGCCGGAAGCGCCGCATGAAGTCTGAAATCTGCCGGACCGCATCGTCACAGCTTCCTTCCAGAATCTTGTCAATTCCGATGGTCAGGGCCTCCGTCTGCATCATGAGGCTTTCATTTTCCCGGCGGTCAAAAAAGTCAAAGTATACAAAAAGGCTGGCCATGGTGGATATCACCAGCGTGACCAGCGCCGTCAGACATAGACTTCTGTAGATTCTCTGTTTCATGGATTTTCCTTTGGATTCACTTCGGGCACATGCCGGATTCATTCCGGTCTTTGCCAGCCGCAAAGCAGCACCCGCTACCTGCCCGGCTCTGCCAGGCGGTATCCGAGCCCCCGCACAGTCAGGATGCAGCGTCCTGCGCTGCCCAGCTTCTGCCGGAGGGACTTGATGTGCATGTCCACGGTGCGGCTTTCTCCCGTATACTCATAGTTCCAGACCTTCTCCAGCATCTGCTCCCGGCTGAGAACAAGCCCCTGGTTATGCAGCATGTAGGACAAAAGCTCGAACTCCTTCAGTGTAAGCTCCGGCTTTTCGGACATGCCGCCTCCCTCACCTTCGATCTCTACCAGATGGCGATTTTCATCAAGGCAGATGGTACCGAAGCGCAGCAGCGGCTTCAGCGGCTCTGCTGCCGTATCACGGGCGAAGGGGCTGCGGTTTTCTGCCTTCCCGCTCTGATTCGCCCGGCGCAGCAGTGCCCGCACCCTGCTCAGAAGCTCCATGACGCCGAAGGGCTTCGTCACATAATCATCGGCACCGAGATCGAGTGCCCGCACCTTGTCGATCTCACTGGACTTTGCCGTCAGCATCATCACCGGCAGGCTCTGCTGCTTCGGGTTCTTCCGGAGGCGCTTCAGCACCTCTACACCGTCTATCCCAGGCATCATGATGTCCAGCAGCACCAGCGCCGGTGCGAACTCTGTGATATCGCGCAGGAAGACCTCTCCATTCGGATATCCCTTCGCTTCGTAGCCGTTGGCGCTCAGTGCATAGGTAATGAGCTTCTGTATGTTTTCGTCGTCTTCCACCACTGCGATTCTGATCATTGCTTACTCTCTTCTCTGCCTGATGTAAATCTCTTCATTGGGAAAATGCTGATTTCATCAGCCTTTCCTCAGTGCTGTCCTGTGATAGAGAATACCACCCACTCCGCAATATTGGTAGCATGATCTCCGATTCTTTCGAAGTACTTGGCCACCATGAGAAAGTCCAGCAAGGCCTCACCCTGATCCGGGTACTGGGAAATCAGCGCCACGATCTCACTCTTTACACGGCTGAACAGCTCGTCCACGACGTCATCGCTCTCCTCCACCTTCTTTGCCAGATCGAGATCCCGTTTAATAAACGAATCCACCGCCTCGGTTACCATGGACATGGTGGCTGTCGCCATTTCCTGAATGTGTGTGGTGGACTGCATCTTGCCCTCGTCGCCCTTCTGCAGGAAGGAGACAATGTCGGCGATGTCCGAGCACTGATCGCCGATCCGCTCCATGTCGGAAATCATCTTCAGGGCCGCCGAGATATAGCGAAGGTCCCTGGCCACCGGCTGCTGCTCCAGAAGAAGCCGAAGGCACAGGTTCTCAATCTCGCTCTCCAGCTTATCGATCTCGCTTTCGGTCTCGTATACTGTATTCAGCACCCGCTCCAGCGCGCCCTCGCTTACGGTAGCGGGTGAAGCATTCTCCGGCGTGTCTTCGGCATCCGCGCCGCCGGCATTATCCTGCTTCTGAATCTTGGCCAGCGCCATGGCCACGAGGCCGATGCAGTTCTCGCAGCAGGAGCCCATCTCGATCAGATTTTTATTCAGATCCGTCAGCTGTCTGTCAAAACGATTTCTCATGATTTTTTCCTTTCATAATGCTCTTCTGCCTGGGATTCATCTCGAGCCTGAAGCTCTCGATGAACCTGCCTTCGGCAGGCTTGCAGTTTTGCTTCGCCTGCTTCTTCATCTTATTCTGCTTTCTCTTCGAAGCAAACCCTGCAAGTCAAACTCATTCCGGACTTTGCTTGATGCAAAGTCCTCCATTATCCAAATCTTCCTGTAATATAATCTTCTGTCCGCTTGTCCTTCGGCATGGAGAAGATCTCATCGGTCTTGCCGAACTCCACCAGATCGCCCAGCAGGAAAAATGCAGTCTTGTCAGAGATACGGGTTGCCTGCTGCATGTTGTGTGTCACGATGACAATCGTGAAGTCCTTCTTCAGCTCCAGTGTCAGATCCTCGATCTTCGAAGTGGAAATCGGGTCCAGTGCGGAGGTTGGCTCGTCCATCAGAAGCACATCCGGCTTCACGGCAAGTGCTCTTGCGATACAGAGTCTCTGCTGCTGACCGCCGGAAAGGCCCAGGGCCGACTTGCCGAGACGATCCTTCAGCTCGTTCCAGATGGCCGCCTGCTGAAGAGAGGTCTCTACAATTTCATCCAGCTGCTTCTTATTATGAATGCCGTGGGTACGCGGGCCGTAGGCAATGTTGTCATAGATGGACAT
>CAVAXR010000136.1:0-4615 GCA_963592375.1 Oribacterium sp.
GAGGACAGCCGTCCCACAAAACGGGAGGCTTGTTGCTGGGCTGCAGCACTGGGGCTTCCAGCACTTGCGACAAGCTGCTGCGCCAGTGCACCATACTCAACAAGTGCAGAGTTATCACCGCTCTGCGCCTTCTGCAGCGCTGCTGCCGCACCCAACAAATCTTCTGCGGATACTGTCTTGCTGTCAGAACTGCTTCCAGTATCCAGTCCGCTGCCCTCAGAGCCTGTCGTTCTCTCCTGCCGGAGTACCTTGTAAATATCCAGAAGCTGCGCCACGCTCTGCTCCGCAGCCGTCTTCACCTCTTCCTGCGAGAGATCTGTACTCATATTCAGGCTGCTCTTTACCGCAGAAATCACCGCCTGCGGCAGATACTCCTCCTCGTACATGGTATTGCTGAGGGCAGCATCCACCACAAGCTTTCCGGTTGCATCGGAGGCCGTGGCAACGCCATTCCCCACGATCACACCGAGCTCTCCGGCCGCAGAGGAGGCTCCAGCGGCACCGCTCTGGATCCTCTTCAGACCATCGCTGAGGCCCGCCTCGTTGATCTCATTCAAAAGCTCCTGCGCTGTCAGGTTGTCCACGCCGCCAAGAGAGGAGCCCAGGGTCTTCAGCCGGCTGCTGAGCGTCTTCATCTTGCTCGTTGTATTCAGGAGATCCTGATCCAGACTGTTCAGGTTTTTATTGACATCATACACCATCCACTGGGCAGTCCGGAGAGAATCCGACAGCGGTGTCAGACTGACCGACAGATCCCGAAGATCCTGAATGGCGACATCATTTCCGTTAAAGATGATATCCTTCGAGGCATCAAGCTTGCTCTTTCCGGCCTTCAGCTGCGCCAGCATTTCATTCGTCAGGGACAGCTGCTCCGAAACATCCGTCACATTGTCCATCAGCGCATCCATGTCGTCCATCATGGCGTTGGTGTTGTCCCGGAACTTATCCTTCAGCTCCTTCAGGTCCTTCAGATCCTCCAGATCGCTCACCGTTCCCGGACTCATCATCATGATTGCGCCCACGGTCTCAAAGCTGTCCGTGCCGAAGCGCACTACGAAGTGAGCCTCCTTCCCCGGCAGAGCTTCGAAGGCCACGCCGGAATACTGACCCAGGTTAATGGTCTGGGACCCCGGCGCATCCACGGAATACATCTTATTGTTGTCGACCGGCACCGCACAGATCAGCATGAAGTTGTTCTTCATGTACTCGGAAGCCTTTTCATTCGGATAGGCATCGATGTCCATCTCGATGGTTCCGGAGGCTCCGGCCACATCCTCTGCATTGGTCACCACGCCGTTCACCTTGTAGGTCACATCAAAGGTCCAGGGTGACGTCACCTTCTTCGGGTCCAGCTCACCTTCAAAGAAGAACTTGCCTCCCTTCTCCGGTGCAGAAAAGGTCACCGAGCCGCTTCCCTTCACCGGCTCCTCTGCGGTGGACATATTTGTCACACTGAGATAATCGCCGTAATCGGTATAGCTCTTCAGCGAATTAAAATTGATGCCCTTTACCACATTTGCCTTGCTGATGCCGCCGTAGTAGTCCAGATTCAGATACAGGGTCTCATCGACAGATACCGTGGCCGGTCCTGCCAGCACCGTAAGCGGGGACAGTGCCTCGCTCAGCACCACTGCGGAAATCACTGCCGGCAGCATTGTTTTTCTTAGTCTTTTGTTTCTGATTTTCATAATTTTGCTCTCCCCGGCCCAGTCACAGACCTGTATGCGGACCGCTTATCCTATTCCTAAGCCACAGGCCATGCTGACTTTACGCGCTTCTCTCTTCATCCTGCGATGCTCCGTTTGCCGCACCGCCGACATTTGCCGAAAGGCGCCGAAGTGCCTTTTTAATTCGCTCATGCCGCCGTCTCCGCCGGTTCCGGGCAAATACCGCTGCCTGATGCACCTTTGCCCGCAGCATCTTTTTCTTCATGCCCTTCGGCACCACGATGAAGCTGTCGATCAGCTTCAGGAGACACGGCATGCAGCCCACCACGAAAAGCATGGAGAAGATCGCGCCGCGGCCCACCAGATGTCCCACCTCACTGATGGCGGGAATCGAAGAAATCTTGTAGATTGCATAGCCGCAGACCACCAGAATACTGCCGCTCGTGATGATCGACGGGAAGCTCATCTCTGTCATCAGCTCCGCCGCCCGCTGCTTATCGGGCTCATGCTGCCGGATCTGGATGTAATTCTCGGTGGACAGGATCGCATAATCAATGGTAGCGCCAAGCTGTATACTGGATACCACGATATAGCCGATGAACAGCAGCGTGTCGCCCACGATATAGGGAAATGCCATGTTCACGTAGGTTGCGATCAGGATCGGAATCATGGTCGCCGTCGGAAGCAGCAGCGAATGGAAGGAAATCGCCACCACGATAAACACCAGCAGCATGGAAATCACATTCACATAGCTGTAATCACTGCTCATGATGGAACGCATATCCAGCGTACTCGGCGTGCTGCCCGCGATATAGCAGTCATCCGGATAATAGGATTCCAGCAGCGCCTTGATCTCCTCATAATCCCGGAAGGCCGTCTGGCTCTCACTCTTCGTCTTCATGTAGATCAGAAGCCGCGTGTAGCCGTCCTTATGGAAGAGCTCGGTAACGCTCTTCGGTAAAATGCTTTCGGGCACGCCATCCGGGAGGTACTCCGACATTCCCATAACCTTCTTCACATAGTCCAGCTCATCCAGCCGGTCAATGATTTCCTTTTCTGTATCCGCCGAATCATTCGGGACGATGGCCACCAGCAGATTGGAGCGGCCGAACTTCTCATTGATTTCCTCGGTCTCCTTGTAGATCGAGGTACCCGGTGCGGAGGCCACGGCTTCATTTCCGTAGTTAAAGTTGTTCATGTTCTGCGCTACATAGCAGGGAACCGCCAGCAGCAGCGCAAGTCCGAGAATCCAGGGCGACAGCCGGTTCACCATGATGGAGAAACGGTGGAAGCGCGGCAGGAAGGGCTTATGCCGGGTTCTGTCGATGCGGTCCGACCACGCCAGCAGCAGCGACGGCATAAAGAAAATGACCATAATGAGGGAGCAGATGATGGACTTTGACATAACAAGTCCAAGATCCGGTCCCAGCTTAAAGCGCATCAGCGCCAGTGCCAGGAAGCCGAAAAGCGTTGTCAGCGAGCTCGCAAGCACCGTGCTGATGGTGTCGGAAAGTCCGTTCTTCAGTGCCGGCACCTTGGTGAGTCCCTTTTCCCGTTCCCGCTCATAGGCATGCAGCAGGAAAACCGAATAGTCCATGGAGGTGGCCAGCTGCAGCACGTCACTGATGTTATTCGTAATGAAGGAAATCTCTCCGAAAATGAGGTTTGTTCCCTTGTTCAGCACAATAGCCGAGCCGATGACCGTCAGGAACAGCACCGGCTCGAAATAGGATGTCGTCGTGAGGATCAGGATAATGAAGACGACCGCCACTGCGATGGCCATGATCATCGTCATCTGGGACTGCACATTTTCCTCAATAAACTTCTGCGTCGGCGACATACCCACGATACAGCCCTTCTCGCCGATCAGGTCCTCGATGTCATCGATGGCCCGCTGGGTCCGCTTGGAGGTGTCGCCTTCATTAAAGGTCACATCCATGACCGCACAGTCATCTTTGTAGTAGTCTTCAATGTCATCGTAGTTGACAAACTCGGATGATGCATAGACCTGGGTGGTAATGTCACACCAGACGACCTGATCCACACCGTCTATCTTCTCGATTTCATTTTTGTACTCCTTGGCCTCGTACAGACTCACGTCCTTCAGCATGAGCCGGCCTGTGCCCGGATACCCGAAGACCTCCTTCATTTTATTGATGGCGACCTTGGAAACCGCTGTGTCCGGCAGATAGGAGGTCAGATCATAGTTCACACCCACCAGGAAATAGCAGATGAGGTTAAACAGCACCAGAACAATCGCTATATTTCGAATCCCCTTATTGTGATCGACAATGAAATCCGCCAGATTTCCGCCTTTTTTCTTATTTTCCATACTTCACATCCAGTTTTTTAAGATACAATTCTCTATTTGTTGACACATGTTCATTTCTGTGATAGTGTTCATTATAGAAAGAACATAAGGCTTTGGCAATAATCAATTTTCATCAGTATGTTCATTATCGCATTTTTTACGAATTATGTTTGATATTCATCTTCGAAAGGATAAATATATGGAAATCCGCGATGACAATAACGAAAAGCAGCGTGCGGTACCGGATCGCCGAATCCGAAAAACCCGCTCCGCACTGAAGCGAAGTCTCACCATACTCATGAAGGAAAAGTCCGTAAAGGACATTTCCGTGAAGGAACTGACCGGTCTAGCCGATGTAAACCGCGGCACCTTTTATCTCCATTACAAGGATGTCTTTGATCTGCTGGAGCAGTCCGAGGACGATCTTCTGCAGGAACTGCACAAGGCGGTCAACACCTTTTCTCCGGACAGCCTCGACGGAAAACCGGTGCGTCTGTTTCAGGAGATCTACGGGATCTGTCTGGAAAATGCCGATCTCGTCCGCATCCTGATTGGTGAAAACGGCGATATCAAGTTCCTGAATAAGCTGAAAACACTGATGCACGATCGTCTGAACGGCTGGAGCACTATCATGCGC